>CALIIP010000188.1 GCA_938018045.1 uncultured Flavobacteriaceae bacterium | reverse complement strand
AATTAAAGAAAACGGAGATCGAATTATTACGAAAAGCCTTTTGAAAAATTTATTGGAAGATAAAAATATGGAAGCATTGGTTATTCGTACACTTCCAAATGAAAAAGAAAAAATCTCTCATCAATATTCAAATACAAATCCTCCTTTTTTGACTGAGAATGCGGCAGAGTACATCAAAGAAATAGGAGTGAAGCACTTATTAATTGACTTGCCATCAGTAGATAAAGAAAAGGATGATGGAAAATTATTAGCTCATAAAGCATTTTGGAATTATGATGGCAAGCAGCGTTTAGATGCAACTATTACAGAGTTTGTTTATGTGAAAAACAGTATAAAAGATGGTGCTTATCTACTAAACTTACAAATAGCATCTTTTGTAAATGATGCATCGCCAAGTAAACCAGTTTTATATAAATTGATGGGATGAACATAGAACAATACAGAGAATATTGCTTGTCAAAAAAAGGAGTTACAGAACATTTTCCATTTGACGAAACAACACTTGTTTTTAAAGTAATGGGAAAAATGTTTGCTTTGTGTGGTTTAGATCGCCAACCATTTGGTGTAAATTTAAAATGTGATCCTGAACGTTCTATTGAATTGCGTGAAGAGCATGAATCTTCAATTATGGGAGCGTATCATATGAGTAAAAAACATTGGAATACTGTTACTCCAAACACCTCATTTTCTGATGATTTTTTTATAGAATTAATTGATCACTCATATGATTTGGTTGTAAATGGGATGACAAAAAAAACAAGAGCAGTATTAGAAAATCTAAAGGGTTAAATAAAAAAAAATGAAAAAAGCACTATTAATTTTTGGAATATTTTTATTCCTTATAAGTTGTAAGACTACAACAAATTCAGAAAATTTATCAGCAATTATTACTGAATATCAAGATTATGACTCATATGATGAAGATGAGTTTCCTTTGGGAATTTATACAAAAGAGAATTACAAGTCAAATGCTGAGTATGCACAGACTACTTTAGATAAGTTAAGTAAGGTTGATGGTGCTGAATTAAGTGAAACAGATAAAATATCCTTAGATTTATTAAAATTTGTTTTGAAAGATAAGATTGCTTATTACGAATTTGAAAAATACTTAAACCCTTTGTTATCTGATTATGGTTTTCATAGTAGTTTAACTTACAATGTTCGACCTATAACAAATTATGAAGACGCTAAACAATACTTGAATAAGTTGAATGCAGTTCCTGAATTTGTTAATCAACATTTTGAAAACCTTCGTGAAGGATTAAAAAAAGGTGTTTCTCAACCTTTAGTAATTTTTAAAGGGTATGAATCAACTTATGATAACAATATTGTAGATAATTATGAAGATAGTTATTATTATTCTCCATTTATAAACCTTCCTGAGGGTTTAACAGATGAGTTAAAAGATTCTGTTTTAAATGCAGCCAAAAATGCGATTGAACAGAGTGTTACGCCAGAATTTAAGAGAATTAAACAATTTTTTGAAACTGAATATTTTCCTAAAACTAGAAAAACCTTAGGTGTTTCTGAAACTCCAAATGGAAAAGAGTATTATCAAGATAGAATTAACTTTTATACAACAAGTACTCAATATACGGCTGATGATATTCATAAAATAGGTTTAAGTGAAGTTGCGAGAATTAAAAGTGAAATGGAACAGATTATTAAGGATCTTGAATTTAAAGGTTCGTTTGCAGATTTCTTCCACTTTTTAAGAACAGATGAACAGTTTTACCCAAAATCTGGAGAAGAATTATTAATGATCGCTCGTGATATGGCAAAACGTGCTGATGCACAATTACCAAGATTCTTTAAAACGTTACCTCGTAAACCTTATGGAGTTGCCAAAGTTCCAGATGCAATTGCACCAAAGTATACAACAGGAAGGTATATTGGAGCAGCCAAAGACAGTAAAGATCCAGGTTATTATTGGGTGAATACGTATAACTTACCAAGTAGAACATTATATACAATGCCATCTTTAACAGTTCATGAAGCAGTTCCAGGACATCACTTACAAGGAAGTTTAAATAACGAATTAGGAGATAGTATTCCGCAATTTAGAAAAGATTTGTATTTATCTGCTTACGGTGAAGGTTGGGGGTTATACGCTGAATTTTTGGCTGATGAAATGGGAATGTATACAACACCTTATGAGAAGTTTGGACAGTTGACTTATGAAATGTGGCGAGCTTGTCGTTTAGTTGTAGATACAGGAATTCATGCTAAAGGATGGACAAGGCAGCAAGTTGTTGATTATATGTCTTCAAATACTGCGTTGTCACTCCATGAAATAAACACAGAAACTGATAGATATATCTCTTGGCCAGGACAAGCATTATCTTATAAAATCGGAGAATTGAAAATAAGGGAACTTCGTGAAAAAGCAACATCAGAATTAGGCACCAACTTTGATATACGCGAATTTCACGAAGTTATTTTAGAACAAGGAACTGTAACTTTAACTATTCTTGAAAATAGGATAAACAATTATATAGATAACGCTAAAAAAGACAATTGATTGTTTTAATGAGTCTTTAATATGAGTAAAAAATTATAATTATCGATAGCGGAATTATTAGGCTACAATCTAAACATTATCTTAAGGATTTAGTATTTCAAGTTACTGCCATAAATTAGTTGTGGCAGCTACAAGTTGGTGTTGTAAAACTGTTTGTATTTATATTGATAGGAGCTCCCTGATTGTTGCCATCTATTTCAAAGTAAAATTCACTTCTTTCTGTATTGTAATTTCCAATTTCATTCATGGTATCTATATCATATAAGCGTCCATTTATCATCGTATAAATTACTGAATTTGAGTTTTGAATATCTTCTAATGGATTTTTATCCATTATAATTAAATCTGCTAATTTTCCTTTTTCTAAAGAGCCTAATTCGTCTGACACACCAATATAATCGGCACCATTAATAGTTGCTGCTTTTAATGCTTCATGATTTGACAAACCACCTTGTTGAAGCATCCACAATTCCCAATGCGCGCCTAAACCTTGTAACTGACCATGTGCGCCTAAATTTACTTTTACGCCTTCATTTGCCAAAGCAGTTACAGTTTCAGAAGTTAAAATATGGCCGTTTTTATATTCTTCTTCAGGAACCATAATTCTATGTCTTGAACGTGAATCAACAACAAATCTTGGTGTATATTTTAAAAGTGTTTTGTTCTCCCAAACATTACTTTTTTGATACCATTCGAATTCACCATTCACTCCACCATAGTTTACAATTAGAGTTGGTGTATAACCAGTTTTACTATTTTTCCAAAGAGATAATATATCCTTGTAAATTGGAGCTACAGGAATATTGTGTTCAATTCCTGTATGACCATCAAAAATCATACTCATATTTGTATAAAAAGTTGAACCACCTTCAGGAACAACATTTACACCTAATTCTCTTGCAGCTTGCATAATTTGCTGGCGTTGATCTCTTCTTGGTTGGTTGTAACTTTTTATAGATCTTGCACCAAATGCTTTTGTTCGTGAAACTGCAAAACGCGCATCTTCTAGATTATTTACAACTGCTTTAAAATCACCTTCAGCACCATATAAAATAAATCCAGTAGAAAACATTCTTGGCCCAACTAATTGACCACTTCTTTGCATTTCTTCTAATGTAAAAGCTGCTGCAGTATTTACAGAAGGGTCATGAGATGTTGTAACTCCAAATGCTAAATTTGCATAAAATTGCCAATGTTTTTGAGTGCTTAATCCATTTCTAAAAGCACCTACATGTGCATGCACATCTACTATTCCTGGCATGATTGTTTTACCCTTCATGTCATACATTTTTGCATTTGATGGGATGTTTATTGAACTTGACTCTCCAATTGTTTCAATTTTATTTTTGTGAATTATAATGGTTCCATTTTCAATAACTTCATTCCCATTCATAGTAATAATACGTGCATTTTTAAATGCAATTCTCCCTTCAGGAATATCAGATTTTGACATTAAATTGACTTTTATTCCTTCTTCAATTTCAGAGGATAAATTTGTTTTAGCAAAAGGATCTGAAGTGTTATTTAGAATAGATTTTGAAAAATATTCATCACCAAGAGTCCAGTGAACTTTCTGATTATTAGAAGACCAATGCAAATTAATTCCTGCGTTTTTTGACAAACTTTCAACTTTAAAAGATTTTGTATTTTGATCTAAATTAATTTCACTTCCATTCATCACAATGGGAGCAACAAATAATTTGTGCAAGTGAATAAAAGCAATCCATTTATTGTCTTTACTTGGCACCAATCTGTTTGCTAATTTTGAAGTAAAATGACTTTTTTCATCTTCACCAATTAGACTTACGCTTTTTAATTTCTTAGTTAAGCCTCCGAAGAAAGAGCCGCCAGTTTGAAAGAAAATGCGCTTGTCATCTGAAGAGAAGATTGGGAATTCACCACTTTTAGAAACTCTTTTGGTAGAGGTTCCATCTGCGTTTGCTATATATATTCCTGTTTTTTTAGTGTAGTCATAACCTTGATCACCATTTCCAGATTCTTTTCTATAAACAATTTGAGAACTTGAACTATTATAAGTAGGTGTTCTATAAATTCCTTTTTCTTTAGTGATTTTTCTCAAGCCAGAACCATCTATATTCACTTTGTAAATTGCACCTAGATTCTTATCATTCCAAGTTACGAACAAAAGAGATTTTCCATCTGTAGAGAAAGTTGGTTCAGCTTCAAAATCGGTTAAATTTGTAATTCTTTTTGGAGTTCCATTTGGTAATTTCTTTTTGTAAATATGTCCTAAGGAAGTAAAAATAATTGTTTTTCCATCTGGAGAAGTTTGTACATTTTTAATCATTTTTGAAGTAAACTCTTCCTCAAAAACTTTTCTTTTTACTCTATGTGTTTTTGCTAATTTTATTTCTTGATTTACTTGAAAAGGGATGTTTTTAACCTGTTTTGTGTCAATATTAATTCTATTAATTTTACCTTGAGCCCAAATAACAATTTCCTTATTATTTGGCATCCAAGAAAAATGAGGATAAACACCAAATACAGCCCAAGCCTCACTTTGATCTTTATTTAAATTTTCATAAACTGACCATTCTTTTCCAGTTTCTAAATTATGAATATATAATACGGTCTTTGTTCTAATACGTTTTACAAACGCCAATAATTTTCCATCTCTTGAAATAACTGGTCTTGCTGCTCCTCCAGGACCTCCTGTAATTCTTTCAGTCTCACCAGTTTCAAAGTTATATTGGTTAATTACATAAATTTGTTTATTTGGGTCTTTATTATACTGAAAAAATCCTCCAGGATACATATCTTCTGCATAATATAAATATTTTCCATCTGATGAAATTGAAGGGTCATTAACATCTTGTTGATCGTTTTTTCTTTTGGTTAATTTTAATCCTGCAGAACCAGAAAGAGGATATTGCCACATTTCACCTGCACCAAGAGAACGTTGAGAAGTAAAATGTTTTCTAGCAATTAAAGATTCTCCATCTGATGCCCAAACAGCATTGTTTAACAATCTAAATTTTTCTTTAGTGATTGATTTTGCATTCTTACCATCAACTGTCATCACCCAAATATTATCACCTCCTTCTGCATCACTAGTAAATGAAATATATTTTCCATTTGGACTAAATTTTGGTTGTACTTCATAGGCTAATCCTGAACGAAGAATTGTAGCATTTCCACCTGAAATTGGCATTGTATAAATATCACCTAATAAATCAAATACAATATTTTTTCCATCAGGACTTACATCCAAATTCATCCAAGTTCCTTCATTTGTATTTAATTTAAATGTATTGTATTCCCAGTCTTCATGTGGATTATTAACATTCCAGATTGAGTCTTTTTTTTGAGAAAATATTGCAATAGAAAAAAAGGATGCAATTAATAATAAGTATATTTTGTGCATTTTTAAAAATTTAGATGATTCTTTGTAAAGGTAATATTTATTTTGAGCATAACAAACCTGTGAAGTTTGATATGCTCAAAGTAGATAAATGAATTCTAAATTTATTTCATCTTAACCAATAATTTTTTGCTGGCTTTTATGAAAAGCATCTGCTTGCTGCTGCATTAATTCGCGTGCTTTTTTGCGTTTATAATTATACAACTCTTCTTCTTCAGAAATGTCTGCATAAACTCTCTCATTGATTGATATGTCTGTTTGCAACATTTCTTTACGTTGATTTACTTTTTGTGTAACCCAAACTTTTACAGCATCCTCTGCATCTTGAAGTTTAAAGTCATATTCACCTTTTGGTGATAATAATTTTGCAAAAATTGGTGAAGTTTCAATTGCAAGAAATAATAGGAATATGAAAAATGATGGAAGCCAAGGAAGTGTCTTTAATGCAGTTATTCTTGCCATTAATCCGTCAAAACCATCAATGATTGGCTGTGTTGTAGACTCTTGATTTTTTTGTTGAGAAACTAATGCTGCAATTTGAGTTTCTTTAGCAGCTATTTTCTCTTTATTTTCTGATTTTAAAGTTCCTAGTTCTTGTAAAGTAGCATCATGCTTTTCACGCTTTTCTTCATACACAGGACCTTTGCCAAGTAGTTTTGTGCCTTTTCTTCCTTCTGCTTCGGCAATATAAGTTTCATATAAAGTATTTGCTTCAAGCTCTTTAAAATCAATTTCTTGTTTCAATTGATTTATTTCACCTTGAATAGAAATGATTTCTGGAGTATATTGATTTGCAATTTGTTCTTTATTGGCAAGCGTTAATTCGTTTTTTTGCTCTAATAAAACTTGATTGATTTCTTTTTCAAAAATCTTTAATTCCAATGGTTTTGCAATTACAACGGCAATAATAATTGCTAAGATAATTCGAGGTATTGCCTGTTTTACTTCGTTCCACTTGTTATCACTTTTTTTGATTGTTGAAACTATAAACCTATCGAGATTGAAGATTAGTAATCCCCAAATCAATCCAAAGAAAATAGAACTATAGAGATTGTCGAAAACAGTATAAAGCGCATAACTTGCAGCAATTGTTGCCATTATAGCCGTAAAAAATACAGTTCCGCCAATACCAGCAAATTTGGTTTGCTCGGCTTTTGAACTATTTTGAAGTATATCGGTGTCTGCGCCAGAGCACATCCAGAAAAATTCTTTAAGCATTGTAAGTATGTTTCTTATATAACGATACTTAAAGGCAAAATGTTACATCTGTAATTAAAATAATAATATTTATGATAAATCAATAATAAACAATCTCAATTCTTCAGTATCATTTGGAATAAAAATATTTTTATCAAATTTAAAGCCTAACCTCTTTAATAGGTTGGAAGATTTGATATTGTTAAGTGTCGTAATGGCTGCAATTTTATCAACTTTCAATGTGTTTTTTGCAAACTCAATAACTGCTTTAGAAGATTCAAATGCGAATCCTTTTCCTCGATATTCTTTTAGAAAAGAAAAGCCAATATCAAGCATTTCTATTCCATCTCTGTCAATTAAACCACACATTCCGATAGGCGTTTTATCCTTTAGAGATACTAAATAAAAACCAAAACCTTGTGTCTTGTATTCTTCAATAATTTTATTTGTGATTTGCTCCTCTGCATCGTAAATAGAATAAATTTCCTTATCAGGAATAAACTTTAGGTACGTTGGATCGTTAACCAATTCGTAATAAAAAGAAGCCTCATTAATTGTAATTTCAGATATGATAAGTCTTTCTGTTTCAATTCTCATCTAACAAAAATAATGATTCTTAATTTAGTATCAAACTTGTTATATTAAACGTAAATTTGTAATTCCAAAAAAAAATATTAAATGAGTTTACTTGAAGATTTACAAGCACGTAGTGGGAATCAATGCGAAATATGTGCATCAAAAGATGGTTTAAGTATTTATGAACCGAAACCTACTTCTACAGGAGGACTTGATGGAAGTTTGTTGGCTTGTGAGACATGTATTGGTCAAATTGAGAATCCTGAAACAACAGATTCTAATCATTGGCGTTGTTTAAATGATAGTATGTGGAGCGAGTATCAATCTGTAAAAGTTATTGCTTGGCGTATGCTTTCTCGTTTAAAGAAAGAAGGATGGCCTCAAGATTTATTGGATATGTTGTATCTAGAAGATGATGTATTGCGATTTGCAAAGGCAACAGGAGAAGGTCTTGATGAGAGCGAAAAAATAATTCATAGAGATGTAAATGGAACAATTTTACAGGCAGGAGATTCTGTAGTTTTGGTAAAAGACTTGAAAGTAAAAGGTTCTAGTTTGGTTGCAAAACAAGGAACTGCGGTACGTAGAATTTCATTAGATCAAGATAATGCTGAGTTTATTGAAGGTAAAGTTGGTCCTACTCAAATTGTGATTATAACTAAGTATGTTAAGAAGTTGTAAGGCTTAATCATTCCGTACTTGATACGGAATCCAAAGGAACAAAGAAATAGATTATTTTATTCTTGCAATCGATAAAGTCGCTTTTGCACCAGTAGCTAACAACCATTCGTTTTCAGAAATCACTTCTGCGTTGTCATCAAAAATCATAAATCCTGCAGTATTTGGTCCAGAGGAACCTTGATTTAATGCCTTAAATGAAATTACATTTAAGCCTTCAACTAGTGGCAATTTAAACTGCTGAAATGAACCTGTTAGAACAACATTTCTAACGACAGCAACATCATTTAAATAAATAGTAACTTCATCACCATCAGGATATTGAAAGTCACGACAAACAATTATTGCACTTTTTGACTTAGTTACAAATCCGCCTAAATTTTTATCAATTTTTGTATATTCTTTCTTGATTTCACTTCTTTGTTTTGCAACTTTATGTTTGTGTAATTCTTCGGGAGTTATGATTCCGTCGTGTCTTGGAATATTCTTTTTCTCGTCATCAAGTTGCTTTTTTAGAATTTTTTTGATGGCATCTTCTTTTGATTCCTCATTCGAAGTTCTAGGATCGTTAAACTCATGCTTTTCAACTTCTATATCTGGCGGAATTTCTAGCGTAGTTATTGCACCACTACTATTGTTATCTATTTGAGAAAACAGTGATAGACTGCTTAATAGAAAGCAACTGAAAAAAGTAATTTTTATAAGTCTTGATATCATAATTCTCTGCGAAAATATTATTTTTTAACTTAACAGAAGTTAAGAAAATTATAAATATCAAATATAGTGCCGAGAAATTTTTTGATCTATTTTAAAGCCCGTTCTTTTTAAGCCAAGTAAGTGAGTATTCCGCAACATCTTTCCAGCCTTTGTCTATAGCAATTGAGTGGCCGCGATCTTCGAATAGTTTAAAATCTGAAATTACAGATTTGTTATACTTCTTTATTGATGCTTTCCCTAATATTGGTGGAGCTTGATTGTCTTTTTCACCTCCAGTAATTAATAGAGGTCCACGTTTAGTGTTCTCGGTATTTACTTTTGTTTCTGAACCTGCAAAACTTGCAGTCGCAGCTTGAAAAAGTGGTTTGCATGGTGCGGGAATAGTCCAAAGTTCATAAAGTTCTCTTGCTTCTTTTTCTGAAATTGCATTTGCAAATCCATAACAAAATTGTTTAAAAGTAAGTGAATTGGCTTTTTTGAAGTTAAATGGATTTCCAAGAACAGGTAAAGATGCTTTTAGTACTGATAATGGAAGTTGCCATACTCCTTTCATTGGTGCAGGATTAATAGCAATACAACCACTTGCCAAATTTTGTCCTAATAGAATTTGTGCAATTAATCCTCCAAATGAATGCCCAATCACAATTGGTGGTTCTGGAAGTGTTGCTATAATTTTCGCATAACTATCTACAATTTCTGCAACACCTCTATTTGCAATAGTTTCTGGATTTGAACGGCATTCAGCAACTGTGTCTGAATCTCCTGGCCAAGATGGGTTAAGTGTTTTATAACCTTGTTCATTAAAATATTCCATCCATTGTCCCCAAGATGATGTGTGCATCCATAATCCGTGAATAAATATGATTGTTTTTGTTGATTTCATTTTTGAGTTTTTATTTCTCCAAATGTCCAACTAATTGTTCTGTAAAATTTTAACCCAAGTTAAAATCGTATTACTTTTCTGAAATTCGTTTTCTGATTCTACTTAGTGAAGGACCTTGTATACCCAAATAGGAAGAAATATGATACAATGGTATATTATTGAAAATATCAGGATGATCTTTTATTAAATCCAAATAACGTTCTTCAGGTGATTTAAAAATAAAACTTTCCATTCTCTCTAAAGTTACATTAAATGCCATTTGCGCCATTAAACGGCCAAATCGCTCCCATTTATGGGATTGTTTATAAAGAGTTAGTAAATCATTTATATTAATGTAATGTATTGAAGCATCTGTCATTGCTTGAGTATGGTAGTCACATGGAGTTTGATTTATAAAGCTTTTGAAAGGAACTACAAATTGATTTTTTGAATAAAGAAAAACATTTTTTTCTTCATCCGTTTTGTTGTCGATCACAAAAGAGCGGAAAGTACCAGCGTTTATGAATCCTAAATATTTGCAAACACTCTTGTGTTGATTGAAGTAGTCACCTTTTTTATACTCTTTGGTATGCCAAAAAGAAGTTGACATATTAAAATCTTCTACTGTCAAATCAGCAAATTGGTTTAAAGCAAAAGCAAGAATTTCTAATTTGTTCATTATTATTTATTTGAAAGAGTGTCGTTTTTTAAAGATTACTAAAACAAGATAAATTCAGTTTTAATTAAATTTATCGGTTAAACTGAATATGGGGTTAAAATTTAAAACTCAATTTTATATGCAACACACTCTTTTAAATTACTATCATCAGCAATTAATGGGTGTATAAAAACACTGTGTTTTTTCATTTCTATTTTTTCCATGACACGCATAGATTTATCGTTTTTTGAGGTTGCAATTGAGTAAACAGTTTTTATTTTTAAAACTTCAAAAGCATATTCTAAACATCTTTTTGCTCCTTCTGTTGCGTAGCCATTATTCCAAGTGCTTTTCTTTAATCGCCAACCAATATCTACAAATGGTGTTTCAAATCCTGCATAATATTCTTGTTTAGATAAGCCAATAAAACCAATATGTTCTTTGGTTTCAAGAATGTCAACAGCAAAATAGCAAAAGTCATTTTCGGCAAATTGTTTTTGCATTCTCTCAATAAAAGATTGCGATTCTTTTCTTGTTTGCGTTGAAGGAAAGTGTTCCATGACATCTTTATCAGCATTGATTGTCGTCATAACGTCAAGGTCAGTGCTTTTCCAGTTTCTAAAACCTAATCTTTCTGATGTGAAAATATATGGGTTCAAAATTTAAGAATTCATTTCTGTAAAATACTTGTAAAACATAGGTATTGTTTCAATCCCTCTTAAATAATTAAAAATACCAAAATGTTCGTTTGGTGAGTGAATTGCATCACTGTTTAATCCAAATCCCATTAAAATAGTTTTGCTTTTTAATTCCTGCTCAAAAAGTGCAACAATAGGTATAGACCCACCACTTCGTTGAGGAATAGGTGTTTTACCAAATGTACTTTCGTATGCTTTTGAAGCGGCTTTGTAACCAATTGTATCGATAGGTGTTACATAACCTTGACCTCCATGATGAGGTGTCACTTTTACAGTTACCGATTTTGGAGCAATGCTTTCAAAATGGTTCTTAAACAACTCAGTTATCTCTTCCCAATCTTGATTTGGAACCAATCGCATAGAAATTTTTGCAAATGCTTGAGAGGCAATTACCGTTTTTGCTCCTTCGCCAATATATCCTCCCCAAATTCCGTTAACATCTAATGTCGGACGGATTGAATTACGTTCGTTGGTAGAATATCCTTTTTCGCCATATACTTCATCAATATCTAATGCTTTCTTATAATTTTCTAAAGAGAATGGCGCTTTTGCCATTTCTGCTCTTTCATCAGTAGATAAGTTTTCTACCTTGTCATAAAAACCAGGTATTGTAATGTGATTATTTTTATCGTGTAATGAAGCAATCATTTTTGTTAAAATATTAATAGGATTTGCAACAGCACCACCATACAATCCTGAGTGTAAATCACGATTTGGACCTGTAACTTCAACTTCTAAATAACTCAAGCCGCGTAAACCAGTTGTAATTGACGGTATGTCATTTGCGATCATTCCTGTATCAGAAATTAAAATAATATCGTTGGCTAGTTTTTCCTGATTTTGTTTTACATACCAACTTAAACTTTCTGAACCAACTTCCTCTTCTCCTTCAATCATAAACTTTACATTACAAGGCAATTGATTGGTTGAAGTCATAAATTCCATTGCTTTAACGTGCATATACATTTGTCCTTTATCATCACAAGCACCACGAGCAAAAATCGCTCCTTCAGGATGGATTTCTGTTTTTTTTATGATTGGTTCAAAAGGAGGTGAATCCCATAATTCAAGTGGATCTGCAGGCTGTACATCATAGTGGCCATATACTAAAATAGTTGGCAGTTTGGGGTCAATTATTTTCTCTGCATATACAATTGGATATCCTGGAGTTTCACAAATCTCTACTTTGTCACATCCTGCTTTTTCAAGTGATGATTTTACTGCATCGGCAGTTTTTAACACATCATTTTTATAAGCTGCATCTGCACTTACTGACGGTATTTTAAGTAATTCTACAAGTTCGTCAATAAAACGATTTTTGTGTTGGTCTATGTATGACTTTAAGTTTTTCATGAGTAAAATTTTTATAAAACCAAAAATACTAAAAATACTCAAGAACTTCTTTGGAATTTCTGAGGATTGTTTATATTTGCACCCCAAATTATTTGGTAATTGCAGGCGTGGTGGAATTGGTAGACACGCTAGACTTAGGATCTAGTGCCTTGCGGTGTGAGAGTTCGAGTCTCTCCGCCTGTACAGAAATCGCTGTTAATCTTTTGATTTTCAGCGATTTATTTATTTTTAACTCCAATATATTCCCGACTTTATCAATTTGTATACAATAAAACTATTTACTTTTATTTAAAAAGAACAATAGTAGTTAACTTTGAAAAAACTTAAATCACTCTTATTTTAATTAGTTTAACTATAATTCTTATGCTTTTAAGTTTTAGTTTTACATTTTTTTAATATAGATATACAATCTCAAGCAACACTCTAAAGAATTCACTTCAACGATGATTAGAAAATGGAATAAATTTCAATTCTGAAACACAAAAAGTATTGATAGAAACAACAAGTTTTTATAGTAATTTTTGGAAAAAGTTTACATTGAAAGTCTAGTATATTTCTACTTACGATCTAAATTAATTAAACATAATTATTTTTTGATGTTTGTTCTTAGATTTAAATATTAGCAAAACAACCATAAATATTAAATTAAAATGATAAAAATTAAGTGAGAGTAAATGCTAAAAAAGCTACTTGTTTTCAAAAGTTAATAGAGTAATTTATAGTATATATGTAAATTTAGCTATCTGCACCACATAAAAATTTAAAAAAAACCTGATATTTTTCACTTTTTTGTTTCAAAATAAAACTGCAGTTCTCATCAAAATTTAGTTAAATATGCCTTTTTTTTAAAATAAGCTATGATTCCAATTATTTTTTAATTTTGTTAGAATGTTGGTATTTAAGTATATAAGAAAAGCAACCTAAAATTTCTTCAAAAAAACATTCAAAACACTTTTTTAAAAATATGATATTTTATAGTATTGATATTGTAAATTATTGAAAATCAATGAAATATTAAATAGAATAAAATTTTTGTTAAAAAACTTAATTCACTAAAATTTTTGTTTTGTTTGATTTTTTATAAATAACTAAATCATAAAAAGTATGGAATTAATGAATTATGATTCTATTTTAAAAAATGGAATAAACAGGAGGGAAGGAAACAAATTTGTTTTTAGAGAGGTTGGGTTAAAAAATATCCTAACGAGTATCGCTTGTGCTAAACTAAATAGTTTTACACAACTTGATGACTTAAACTACATAAGATTAATTAAGATGTTTTCAGAAACCAAATTATCAACTTTTGTGAATACTCGAAATATTATAAGTGATTTCATAAATGTAAATAGAGGAGAAGTTTATAATCAAGGATTCAATAAACTATTGACTAAAGAGTTTGCTATTGATAGTTTTGTGGTGGATGTCGATTTAGATGATTTTGTTTCAGAAAATATTATTGACGAGATTAACCTTAGTTACTCAAAATGGTTTGATTTGAATTGTATTTCTAAATTGAGTGCAACTGTTTTTAAAGACATATCATTTTTAGAATTAGATAGATTTGCAAACTCGTTACTTCAAAAAGATACACTTATAGAAATTGACAACCATATTAAATCAGTATTAAAGGATAAATATGAGGCATTCGATAATGATATTTATATCCTTCTATTAAAACTGTTTAATTATCAAAAAATGAAACCCAACCCATCACAGAGTTTATTATTTTCTTTTGGCATAGAATATCGGAAACAGAACTATAAATATTCTAAAGAGATGAAAGTAATACAAAATATAGCAAGGAAGATAATAGATAATGGTTTAACTAAACGTAAAGGAATTAGAAGATGAATTTAAAAGAAATGTTACTAAAGAGAGAAATAATGTATAACATGTTAGATGAAAATCTGACATATAAAGAAAAGGAAAAGTATAATTATAATATAGAGTTTATTGATAGACTAATCAAAGATGAGCAAGGACGTATATTAATTAAAGATAAAAGAAAATTTAATCCAGTCTCAATTCGATTAGCAATGATTGTTGTTTTTGAAGAGTTTTTAAAATGTAAAAACCCTAAGCGAAAAGAACATAGTTATAATTCTGTTTTTATTGAATCAAATTCTAGATTTAGTTTGTCAACTCGAAATACTGAAAAATGGAATGACCTAAATATCATTCATCCAAAAAATCCATGTACACTTTTTGAAAATGAGCGAAAAAGACTTTCTTATTATTACAGAGCCCTACATAAAATTGTTGATAATGCTTGGTGGATAGTTGATCAAGACATAGTTACTCAATCTCTAGAAGAAATTAAATCCGATGTAAAAATCTGTTTAAATTAATAAAGGTTACTGAACAGAATGTTGTTCTGTAACCTTTACATCATTTTACATGTCGCTGTAAGTTTGTGTAAACAAATAATAAACCCATAAGACATGAAAATTTTAATTATTAGCGCAGAAGGTGTCAAAGAATTTATCCCTTTGATTCCAAATCAAGAAAATCAAGCAGCATCAGATTCAGTATTGACTTTATTAAAAGAGAATCTAACAAAAGACTCAAAGAACACACTAAGTTCTGAAACTCGATTGTACACGATTTCAATGCTTGAAACCCTGTTTTCCACCAGCAGACCCACTTTGTACAACTGGATTGGAAAAGGGCTCTTAAAGCCGATTAAATTAGTTGGTCGCGTTTATTTTAGACACGAGGATATCGAAAAGTTGTTAGAGTCTAATATAGATGATACCAATATATAACTCAATTTTATTTCCCCTTTGTTTATAACAGCCTAAGTATAAAGGCTGAGTTAGCAAGTAGTGGTTTTGGGTACACACCCAAAAACAAACTTGCTATTCGCTAAAGCTCATAGAAAAAATGAAAACGAAAAGATTATCCATAAGAATTTCGGAAGAAATAAAGAATAAGATTGAAGAGAAAGCCAAATTTCATAAAACAACAATAAGTCATTTTATGATATCAATGTTTCAGAACAAGGCTATAAAAGTACAATCACTTCCAGATGAACATGCATTAAAACTAAAGGGAGAAATAAACACGATTGGAAAGAATATTTGGATTTTAATAAAGTTCAATAAAACATTAAAATTATCAGAAAAAATTCAATTGCAAACTTTAATTGAAGAATTGAGAATGACATTAAAATCTATAAATACTTATTATGGTTGCTAAGATAATATTAGGAAATAATGTAAACGGACTATTACAATATTTAACAAAGAAAAAACATGCTGTTTTAACATCAAATAAAATATTCCCAGATCCAGACATCAACTATATTTCAAATGAATTTAAAACAATTCAAGGATTAAATAACAGGGTAAAAAAGAATGTGATGCATCTTGTATTGGCATTTGATAAAGATGAAAAAATAGATGATTATAAGATGGCAATGATTACTGAAGATTTTATGAAAGAATTTGAAGCAGACGAAAACCAATGGATTAGTTTCCAGCATTTTGACACTGAGCATTTGCATCAACATACAGTTATAAATCGTGTAAAAATGGATGGAACTTTATTGTCAGATTCATACTCAAAAACTAGAGCAATAAATATTTGTAGAGCATTGGAAATAAGATATAAATTGAAAATTGTATCAAATATAAAATCAGAAAATAAAAATTTAGCAAAACAAGAATTAAAACAAATTATCGATGAAGCAATTCTAAAAAGTAATTCTATAGAAGAATTTAAAAAGAAGGTTGAAACAGAAAAGTATAAAGTCTATTTAGGAAGAGGGATTGCTTTTGTGAATACAACTAATGGAGCGAAATTTAAAGGAAGTGATATCGGAAGGAATTATAGTCTAATGAATATCAAAAAGCAATTGTTACACCTTTCAAAAGACAAATTACAAAGCAAGAGTTTGAAAGAAGAACAAAAGGATATTAAAAATATTATTTCAACAACAAAAACAACATCAACAAATAGTACAATAAAATCACTTTCGTCATTGGCATTTGATTTGTTAAATGACAATTCAAATCCATTTGATGAGTATCAAGAAGATTTAAATAAAAAGAAAAAATTAAAACGTAGAAGATAATGAACAATTCAATAGCAAAAATAATAATAGAACATCTAGAGGACCAAAAAGAAGTGTTGCAAATCATCAAAAAGAGTAGTAAATCACAAAAGAATTTTGAGATATTTGATAGATTAGTTGCAGAACAGAAACATATGAATGAATGCTATGATGCATTTTTTAGAGATGTGGATGGAGTCTCAGAGAACTTAAGAGATGTCGAGAAAAAGTTAAAAGGATTAAACAATGAAATGTTTGAACTTAATCAAAAAATTCCAGTAAAAATCACTCATACACATCATTTTGATAAGAAAAGTAGAAATCAAGTTTGGCTTATGGTATTGGGAATTCTACTTATAAGCACTATATCTATAATATCAATTAATCACTATAGAGATACAACAGATTATAAAAAAGCATGGGAATATATTGAAAATAATAACCCTAAAGAACAGAAGTATTTTGATAATGTTTTAAAATTGGTTAAAGAGGGTAATAATTAGGAAAAAATACTGTTTTGTACTTAAGAGATAATACGTGTTTTTTATATTTCTCATCGACTTTATTTTTACTATCAGTTTCAAAGAATAGTTCATCATTTTTAAAAAAAGTATCTCTACAATAATCATTGAAAATAAACACGTAATTTGTTTTATACCTCACGTACATCCTAGAGATATCAGAGAATAATGTTTTATAACGCTGTTTGTTAGTTAATACTTTATCATTAAATAAATATAGATTATTCTCAATACAGTTTGAAACGAATTCTTCACCACTACTTCCTAACCCTTCGTGTGTTTTCCATTCAGGAAAGGTTATGTCCAAAAACCGAACTATTTCTGTATATACCAAAAAATTTGTTGGAGTTGTCATTATTTTTTAATTCTTAATTTAATTTTTTTTCTCGCATAGTCGAGTAAATCTATGTTTTTATCTATAGATTTTTCAATTGCTTCAATAACTTTCACTCTTTCATAGTCAGAAAGGTTAAGTTCTAATTTTTTACATTCATTAAGGGATTTTCGTAAAATTTTGGAACATGTTAATTTCAGCACTTTTTTATCTCTTGATGTCAATAAACTTTCATTTTCATAATATGCTGAAAATTCTGAAGCCATATTATCTAATTTATGTAAATTTTTTATAATATGTTCAGTGTTCTTATGTGATTTCACAATATTAACTGCATCATTTACTATTTCGTTTTTAATATTTGGCGTATTTGAAACAGTATTTTTAGAACAAGAAACACCTAATGTGATTAATGTTAAAAAGAATATTATTCTCATAGTTCTATGTTTTGAATATCAAATATAATAAAATAACGCATACATGCGTTTATTAAAGTCTTTTTTCTTTTGGAAGTTTACATTGTGATAAATGTAAAGGATAAATCTTTTTTGATAAAATTCGGAAATCATCTTAGATTTCTTAGAAAACAAATTGGTATTTCTCAAGAAGAACTTGCAAATAGGGCAGATATATCTATTAGTCAGGTTAGTAGAGTTGAACGTGGAGAAATAAATACAACGATTAGTACAGTCAAAGTAATTTCAGAAGCCTTGAATATATCTGTTGTAGAAATTTTCAAGTTTGTTTTGAAAGATTAACTTAATCTTCCAGTCTTTGTAATAGTACTCTCGTTTCTAAATAGAGCCTATTCGTTCTATAATTCTTTTTCTTATCAAAATTTACAGACAGTATTTTACCTAGCTTTTTAGTTTGTTCTAATTCGTGAATAAGGCGAAGAGAATTACTATAACTTCCTTTTACAGAAAATTCAAAGGTATTAATCGTTGCTTTATTTTTAGTAATTGTATGAGGCTCTTCAAAAGTAACAACTGTTAAATTATTTTGTTTTGAAAACGAAGTAATTGTCTGTAATAAATTACTTTGAAACGATTTTTCAGCAGAAAATTGATAATTGGCAAGAATGGAATCTAAATAAATAGTTTCTTTTGTTAACTCTTGTATTTTTTGAGGGATATTAGAAAACAATTGATGTTCCTTTTGTAATTTTTTATACTCCTTTTTAGCAATCATTGTTTGTTTGATTGGGAGTTTATAACAAACCCACAATAACAGTAGGAATCCTCCAAATAACAGCCTGTTTTTTTGTTTTAAATTCATAGATCAATATTGATTTTAAACGCTGTTTTTGATTTTTTACCAATACCATATTCGAGGTAAACTACTTTTTCAATCCAATTGTTGCTCTCTAATTTGCTAATCCAATCAGAAAATTCGTCACTATTGCTTGAAACTCCAGAAACTGCAATGCTATTTGAACTGATTTCAATTTCTTTATTGGTTTTAATGCTTTTTTGTAGCGGTTGATACGCAATCTCATCCAACGAAATACTTGTTGGTACAGAACCTCCTATCTCATCCAAATAAAAAGACACTTTAGAACCTGTTGAAGTTGTGATATCCGACACTAAACTTCGTTTTCGATTTACCTCACTTGTTAAGGTTAATAAAGATTCTTTTGAACGTTCATTTACTTGTTGCTCATTGGATAACGAACTTATTTGATCTCTATAATGAGTGAAAAACAAGAAATTTATCAGTAAGCCAAAAAATATAAAACCTAATCCAAATTTCAATGCATTTGAGAAGATTTGTTTCTGTTTAAAATTATCTTTTAATTGACTTGTTTGTTCTTCAAAATTACTTTCTGTAGGATTGTTATCTATATAATAGGAAAGTATTCCTGATAAGGTTAAAACGTCTGAAGATGTTACTTTCAATCCGTTAATATCATATTTTTGATGATTCTGGTCATCAGTTTTAACAATACTTGATATGTTGTCATCATTGACACTTATTACTGTATTTGATGTTTGTATAATGTCTTGATTGATATATGATGTAATTGTTGCAACGCTATTACTTCCCAAAGAAAATCCAATCACATTAGTACTTTCTTTTTTATACTCACTTAGTATTTTTTCAACATCTTGATTTCTACAAACAGACACAAAAGAATGTGTTTCTTGAGGGAGCACTTCAATAGTAAAATCTGATGTTTTGATATTTGGGAACGCCAACGACACAGCCTTATTGAGTTCGTGAATTCCCTCTATTTTCTTTGAAAGTACTTTGTCTGTATTTATAATTACAAAAACATGTTGCTTTTTTGGGATGCTATTGATAGCATCATTAACATTTGTAAAAGTCTCAGAAGACGCAATCTCTAAAGCCTTCTTTTTATAAGTAAGTTGCAATACATTAAAACGATTTGTATTGTTTACAACTGTGTGTTCTATTGCACAATAATTGGTTCCGTATGTGAATTGTTTGAGCAACATTAATAAATGATTGTTGGTTTGATAAATACAACCAATCTTTTTTTACTATCCTCTCTTTTTCGCTTGCTAAAAAACCACTTTATAATGGGAATTCTTGCTAAAAATGGCACGCCACTTCCTGTATCATTTTTTGTTACTTCTTCCAAGCCTCCTAATACAATTAGATTTTGGTCTTTCACACGAATAACAGATGTAAACTCTCTTGAGTTTATTCCTGGAGGTGCATTCTCATCTATTCTAGTTCCATTAAAACTCGATTGAACCACATTAATTTCCATTGTGATATCTCCATTTTCTGACACAATAGGCTTAATATTTATGGCTGTTTGTGCCTCTATAGGAAAGTAGTTAGTAATTGTAGTTGTTTGTGGGTTTAGAGAGCCATAAATATTCTGTTCTGTAACTGCATAATATGTTGTTTCTCCAATAGCAAAATTAGCAGAATGACCATTTAAAGCCGATATCTTTGGAGTTGAACGGACTTTAATGTCGCCATTACTTTCCATTGCTTTGATATTCAGGAAAAAGCCTGGAACTACGCTACCAAGATTTCCAAGATTTAAAGAGCCTAATCTGTCTGTATTGATGATTTTATTGATTTGTGATGCTCCTAGTGTAAAATCTGTAGTCGGAAACATACTTCCTTGTGTAGCTACTTCTTCTGAGCCAATTCCCCAATCAATACCTGTTTCTATTGTAGAACTTCTGTTTATCTCAACAAACATTACCTCTATATTGATGTTCGGAACAGGTTTGTCAATATATGTAATAAATTCTCGAAATTTTTCAATGTCCTGACTTGGTCCACTGACTATAAAACTATTGAGTTCGACATCTGCCAGAATCTCTAAACTATCTTTAATATTTTTAGGCAAAATACTAATTAATGCTTCTGCTTTAGAGTTATGATCTTGAAAACTACCACTATTTGTACTCCTGTTTTGTCTATTATTAGTTGATGAATTGTTATTGGATATACCATTATTTCCAAAAGAATTATTATCATTCCCGTAGTAATTAGAATTTGATTGCCTACTTCCTGTTAAGTTTGCTCTCCCTGAACTTTGTCCTGTCATAATTTCAATAGAGCGAAAACGTAATGGAATTGTAACTGTATTTCTTAAAGAAACTTGATCTCTCTTTCCGAAGTAATAGATATCATTTTCTTTTTTAAAGGCATATTCTGTATTTTCAAACATCTTGTCAAACAATAAATCAAGAGAAATATTTTTTGCTTTTACAGATGCATTTCCTGCTGCATCTAAAGGTGTTGCAGTAAACATATCTAATTTTAATTGCTGACCAATATCATAAACAATATTAGAAATTTGGATGTTCTCAAAATCAACATCTAACGTTTTTGCAACAGTATCCAAGACTTTAAAATAAAAATTTGAACGTCTATTCCTTCTAGGTGTTTGTTGTTGTCCTTCCTTTCCTTGTGTATTTGTTGACGCAAAATTTGTAGCACTTTCAAACAAATAATAATTATCTCTTGTTTTGGTAACGGTTAAATTATTTGCAAATGCAATTTTATCCATTGCTGTATTGAAAGGCATTTGTTGGATATAACTAGTCAGTTTATTATTCTCAAGACCTGGAGCAAAAACTAAGTTTTTTCCAGTTTTATCTGTGAGTAGTTTAAATACTGTATAAAGTGAATCTTGTTTTAAATCAATCGATAACAAATCATTGTTTTTATCGTAGGATATTGGAATTGTTTTACGTTTGATAAGTTCTTTTTCTTTCTCATATTTTCGGATTGAAAGAATATTTCCTGTAAAATCAAACTCCAATTCATATTGTTTTGCTAAAAAAATCAGAATATCAGAAACCGTTGCATTGGAGAAATTATTGGTAACGATAATATTGTTTAACAGCGGATCAATACTGATGTTGATTTTGTGGGCATCGGCAATCGCTCTTAAAAAATCTGGCAATACAATATTACTCACATTCAAATCTGCTTTTTCATTGAGTCCAGGAGCATCTACAACAATACTTTCCAATTTCAGTTTGAGTTGTTGTATTCTATCTTCTTGTGCAAAGTTTTGGATGCTAAAAAATAGCAATAATAATATGCTTAGAAAGTATCTCTTCTGTTTTTTCATGTAGTTTTAATTTGTTAATAATGAATACACTTCTTCAATCGATGTTTCTCCTGATTGAACAAGTCTTAGTGCATTATCTTTCAATGTTTTTATATTATTTTCTTTGAGATATTCATCTATCTCTAATCTGTTGTTTTTTATCTGCTCCATCAATTCTTTTGTAATCGGAATAATCTCATAAATGGCTTTTCTTCCTGTATATCCTGTGTGATAACATTCCTCACACCCTTGAGCCGTATAGTGATTTGTAAAAGCATCAGTGATGCTGAAGTTTTCGGGAAATAAATCTTCAACTACTTTTTCTTTCTGTTTACAATGCACACATAACTTTCGCACCAAACGCTGAGCAACGCTTACATTCAATGTACTCGCAATCAAAAAAGAAGGAATATCCATATCAATCAATCTTGAAATGGTTGCCCAAGCCGAGTTTGTATGAATAGTTGATAGTACTAAATGTCCTGTCAATGCTGCTCTAATTGCCATATTTGCGGTTGCTGCATCACGAATTTCACCAACCATAATAATATCAGGATCTTGACGTAAAAACGTTCGCAAAGTACTTGCAAAGTCCAGACCAATATTTTCTTTTAATTGTACTTGATTGACACCTTCAAGCGTATATTCAATAGGGTCTTCAATGGTTAGAATATTGGTGTCATCTGTATTTAATAATTTTAAAGTTGCATATAAAGTTGTTGTTTTTCCTGAACCTGTTGGTCCAGATATAAGCACAATTCCATTCGGGTTTTTTACGCTTTCTTTATAACGATTTAGTTCTAATTCTGTAAACCCTAACGATACCAAATCAACAGCAGTTGTATCTTTTGCTAAGAGTCGCAATACTATTTTCTCTCCATGTAAGGTTGGTAGTACAGACACTCGAATATCAAACTCTTCATTCTCGTTTTTTATATTGATACGTCCGTCTTGAGGTAAGCGTTTTTCTGAAATATCAAGTTGTGAGAGTATTTTTATTCGATTGACATACGTTGTGTATTCATCTAACGGAATTAAGTAGCGTTCGATTAATTTACCATCAATACGAAAACGTACTCTGCTTTTTTGTTCAAAGACTTCGAAATGGATATCACTACTTCCTAAGGATTTTGCTTCGTGAATAATTTTCAATAAAAAGTCTTCTGAATAATGTAGTTCTGAGCTGTGTTTGCTTTTGGTGATTTTTCGATAATTAAGTGTTAAATATTTTTGAATATTTTGTTCCGACTCTTCAACTAATTGAATCTCTTTACCGAAAATGATTTGTAATTCTAATGATAGTTCTTGTAACTGCTTGGCATCCGTCTTAAAAGTCAACGTACCATTTTGCTGTGCAAAAGGAACAATATGATAATGATGCGCTTGTTCTGCATTTATCAGTTGTTGTAATTGAGTCGGTATGTTGAAATCTGTCTTTGGCATTTATTAAATAGCATAAAGGTTTGTAAAACGGAATACCCAATTTACTAAAAAAATGATGGATATAAAAAGCGCTTGAAATCCTGCCAATGGTACCGTTGAATGCTTTAGTTTTTTCTTCAAAATTAGAAACACTATAAATGAGAAAAATAACGAGAAAGAAAATAACACCAAGAAAGTGGCAGTTGGAAATCCTATTGCTAATACACTAAAAAAAACGGCATCACCAATTCCGAAAGTTTGGTTTAAGTTCTTTTTGAGTTTTATCTTGGAATACAGAAAGAGAATCAATAAAATCAATAGGACCACACTTATATTTACAGTAATTGAAATTAAAAACACCTCTATTGAACTCTCAATATAATGAAAATAACCTAACAACAATCCAACTGCAACAAATAAAAATAAAGAGACTCTTCGCTCTTTTATATCTTGATATGTAACGGAGAGTAAAGAGATAATTAGTAGCAATTTTAAAGTTAGGATCATTTAATAAATTAAGAATTTTAATAGAATTGACTGAAAGACTGTATACTGTTTTAGTCTTTCACAACCTCTTTTAATTGACTATCTTGGTTGATTTCCCAAACATTAAACACACCATTACCATTAAAATCTGCAATGGCAGTGGCACGGGCTTTAAAGGTATTAGATGATGCTTCAAGAATTTCATATACATAATTTGCAGTACCCCCATGTTTGGTTGTCTTAGGTGCTTCAAAATCTATTTCATTGATTTCATTAGAATATTTAGAATACATATAAAAATATTGACGCTCTGTATTGTATAAATGCTTTAATTGATTTTGGGCTTCTACACTTTTTGCTCTTGAGATTAAAGGCATTAAAAATGGCATGGCAATCAATACCAGTATCCCTATAATGACCAATGTCACCATTAATTCTTGTAAATTATAGGATGGTAGTTTTTTTAATAATAGACGTTTCTTATTCATTCACTATTTTTTTATACGCGTTTCAAATGTACAGAAATTTGTGATTTAATTCTCTTTTTGATGAAAAATACTACGCTGAATTTATAAATCTAGAGTGCTACTTCTTTTAAAACTCAACTATTGATAGTAGTTTTACAAAAGAATACGAGACTTGTAATCAGTTTTATTTAAATTAATAGAAATCAATAATTATATAAATGTAGGTTTTTATAATTATATTTTATTATACCAAAACTTTAACTATATTTGAATACAAGTTTTCTTCTGAAAACTAAAAAAATTGCTAATTAATCTACATTGTTAAATTTATATTTCTATGAAAAAAATCTTTTTGTCATTAATTGCTATTGCCTTTACTTTTCAATTTTCATTTAGCCAAGGTGTTGGATCAAATCCTGAACTACCTATTCTTCTTCCTCAATCTCCAGAAGCCTATGCCTTAGGAAAATATGGCGAGGTAGATGTAAACGAATCTACAGGGAGTATATCTCCTTCTATTCCTTTGTATACTTATCAAGGAGGAAACATTTCAATACCTATTTCTTTGGCATATTCTGGTAATGGTGTTAAGGTTGACCAGCGACCAACAACAACAGGAATTAATTGGAATTTAATTGCGGGAGGTGCAATAACTAGACAAGTTCGAGATCGTCCTGATGAATTAGCCTATAGTTCAATACCACTTTACAATAATAGGTTGTTTTATGACGATGATACCCTACATGATCTTAACGGATCTGGATTAATTCCTTCACGTTTAGGTGCTCCTTCACCACCATCAGAATGGGTATCTACTATTGTTAATTTAGCAACTACAGTTGATATTGATACAGAAGTGGATATTTTTAATTACAACTTTATGGGTTATTCAGGGAGTTTTTATATTGATGAAAACTGGGAGCCTATATTGATAAAGTATGATAAAGAAATAAAAATTGACATTTCTAATATACATGTAATTGAGAATCAATTAATCCGATCTGAAATTACGATTACAACTTCTGACGGTGTAAAATACCTGTTTGGTGGAGACAATGATTCTGATCCACAAGAAAATTCAAATAGCGGTGCGGAATATTCGAGTAGTCATAATGGTTCTGCTGGACCTACTGAAGAAGTATTAAATTCATTTTATTTAACTAAAATAACACATCCAAATGCTGATACAGTTAATTTTGAATATAATTATACATCTGTTCGAACTTATAAGGTTGGAGAGCAAGAGTCATTAAGTATAACATATGGAGCTTGTTCTGGTTCTCAACAAACAAATTATAGTCCTTTTAATGCACCAGTAAGTACATATTCAAAAACTATTCATCAAAGAATATTATCTAAAATTAGCTCTTCGCGAACAAATGAAACAATTGAATTTAATAGAATTGATTCTGATAATTTTAAAAATACACTTGAAGATATAATTGTTAAAAAAGGAACTAATATTGTTAAAAAGTTTGATTTAGCATATTTATATCCAACGGGAGATTCAGAACGATTTTATTTAGAGTCTGTTGATGAATTAAATTCATCTAACCAATCCTTTGGGAAAAAATATAGTATGGATTATGATAGTCCACATTTACTTCCATCAATGTTTTCAAAAAGTCAAGACCACTATGGTTATTTTAATGGGAAGACTAATAGTACTTTAATACCCTCTGGAGTTAATTCTGTATTTGATAATCATTACTCACTTGCAGATAGAGAGCCTGTATTTGATAAAGCAAAATATGGGAGTTTAGCGTCTATAACCTACCCTACAGGAGGGATTACATATTTTGAGTATGAAAGTGGGTATGACCCAAATAACATACTAAGTCAAACAATTCCACATCATCTGAAAATTTATCATAATGATGCGTATAATCAAACACTTCAAATCAAAACTAAGCTTATAGTTCCATCTTTATTAAGTGGAAATATTCCAAAAACACAAACGGTAACTGCATCGTATAATATAGAAACAGATGGAGATATTATTCATAAAGAATGGGTAAGGATTGAGGTGCAAGATGAAAATTCAAATGTTATTGCAAACAAAGATATTGAATTAGAAAACCCTGAAAACAATCATAATTCAATTAGCGGAACGATTAATTTTGATATCATTGAAGGAATTAACTATACGGTTATCTTGAAGTTTGTAAATGGTGTTGGTACAAGTATGGTTGATAACTTAAGTCAACCCGTGTTTAATGATGCAGGAATTCACATAACTGCAACACTAAATTATGAATATGCAATTGATTCTCCACCAATTTATGCAGAGGCGTTAGGAATAAGAATTAAAAGCATTACCAACAAACTTGTGAATCAAGATATAGCAGATTATAAAAGATATTATTACAATACTAAAGAAAATAGATCTTTTAATTTTAACGAATATTCAACTATTGAAAATCCAAAGAAAGTGTTTTTCCCAATGTATTATTCAGTAACCACTGGTGAAATAGTTTGTCCAGCAGGAGATGGTTTTGAAATTATTCCAACAGAAGTTACAACTTTAAAATCCAGTAGTTTGACAAGTTTGTTTATTGATGATTCTTCAAAAAAGATGTATCCAGCAGTAACAGTTAGTTATGGAGGAGATAATTTTGAAAATGGAGGAAAAGAAATGAACTTTATTGTTAAAGGAGACCGCCTCCCTCATAATTATCTCGGTAGAAAAATTTATACATCTAATAGAGATCATGTTTCCTTAGAAAATGGCACAAAACTAAAAGAAGTTCTTTTTAAGAAAGATGGCATTCAATATGATGTTCTGAAAGAAACGAATTATAATTATAAAAACACTATTTATAATTCTGATATAAGTTCAAAAGTAGTTAATACTATTGTTCAAAAAGAGTTTGCCCCTCAAAATGATGGTAACTTACGAGTAGATTATATAAATATTGGATTATACGAAACCTATTCAAGATGGCATGGGATAGAGTCAGTTGTTACAAAGGAATATTTTGGCAATAATGTTGTCACAACAACCCAAGTGTATGATTATGAAAGTAATTTAGCGGGATTACCTACACACGAATATTCTACAAGTAGTGATGAAATTACAACGTTGAAAAGGACCTATTATCCTGATGAAGTTACAACAAACAGTTCTTTAGGGCATGATAATCTTACAATAGATGAAAAAAATGCTATAGATAAATTAAAGAAAGATCAATTATTTCGTATAGGAGAGCCTGTTCAGGTAGAAATATATAAAGACATCAATGATGACGGTACGTATCAAGCTTCAGAGCTTTTAAACACACAACGAACAAATTATTTTCATTACTATGACTTGCTTTTAAATATAGAAAATATTGTTCCTAGTTCTGTTGAAACGGCTAAAGAAGGTAATGAGTTAGAAAGTCGTATTACTTACCACAGTTATTATGACAATGGGAATGTGAAAGAGCTGAGTAAAAAAGAGGGTACACATATCGTTTATATTTGGGGGTATAATGAGCAATATCCTATTGCAAAAATTGAAAACTCAACATATGCAAGTATAGAAGCATTGAGTGCTTTTGGCCCTAATTTTAATATAGTAAATGGTTTAAGCACCTCACAAGAAAATGCTTTAAGAGGATTGTCAAATGCCATGGTTACAACCTATACCTATGATCCTCCTATTGGTGTCACCAGTATAACCGACCCTCGAGGTAGGACAATCTATTATACCTACGATGAGTTTAACAGGTTGAAGTTTGTGAAAGACCATGATGGAAAGATTTTAAGTGAAAACGAATATAACTATAAAAACTAATCGCTATGAAAAAGATATTATTTTTACTATTTGCGTTGCCATTAGTTGTTATGGCTCAGAGTACAGACCAAAATTATGTGAAATCAACAACTTATAAAGAAGAGTTTACAGAAACAACAATTGGAACTGCAACAGATGCTGAAAAAATAGAGGCAGTCACTTATTTTGATGGTTTAGGAAGACCAATACAATCAGTTAATCAACGTGCAGGAGGCAATAATCAAGATATTATTACGCATATTGAATACGACCAGTTTGGAAGGCAAGTCAAAGAAAACCTTCCATTTGCAACAACTACAAACACTAATGGTTTTTATGTCTCTTCTGTAGATGTTGATTTAGTAGGTTTTTACACCAATAAATTTCCAAGTGAATGGGGAACCAATACTCCAAACCCATATTCAGAAAAACTTATTGAAAACTCTCCATTAAGTAGAGTTTTAGAGCAAGCTGCACCTGGAGAAGCTTGGAAATTAGCAAATAACAATACCATTAAATT
>CALIIP010000187.1 GCA_938018045.1 uncultured Flavobacteriaceae bacterium | reverse complement strand
TATACTATTAAAAATGATCGTAATAATGAGACCTATATTTTTTCAGATGGAATTTTAGAAGAAGATTATAAATTACCATGTAGTAATCTAAATTTAGATTTAGATAGTATACGTATTAGAAGACTTACCAGTAGAAAAAGTACTACTAAAATTATTCCAAGTCTTGATGGAAGTTCAAAAGTACAAACGAAACAAGAAACTTTTAAAAGATTAAAAGATTACGAACGAAATCATTTTGAAAGTGTCTACAGTAATATTTCTGCTAAAACACCAATTCATAAAAGAGTAGATAACGAAAAGATTGAAGATTTAATTACAAATGAGCTTCAAGAAAGAGGTCTTAACTCTAACTATGAATATGCCGTTTATTCAAATGACCTTGCAACAAAGGTTGTTTCAGATAATTTCACCTTAGAACGTGAATCTACTTACGGTGTACCATTATTTGTAAATGATGAGTTTAATACAAACTACAAATTGTATGTGAATTTTTCTGATAAGAAAAAATTTGTATTAAGTTCTATTTTAGGAATGGCAATACTTTCTTTGGCTTTTACTGCAGTGATTATTTTCACTTATGCTAGTGCACTTCGTCAATTATTGAAACAAAGACAAATTTCACAGATAAAAACTGACTTTATAAATAATATGACGCATCAGTTTAAAACTCCTATTGCTACAATAAATTTAGCTTTAGACGCGATAAAAAATCCTAAAATTATTGATGAGAAAGATAAAGTTCTGAGATATGTTAAGATGATTAGAGATGAGAATAAAAGAATGCATGCTCAAGTTGAAAATGTATTGCGAATCTCAAAATTAGAAAAAAATCAATTGGATGTTAGTAAGGATAAAGAAGATATTCACGACTTAATTGAAGAAGCAGTTACGCATGTAGATTTGCTGGTGAAAAGTAAAGGTGGAAAGATTAATTTGCATTTAAATGCAAGTATGTCAGAAGTTTTGGCAAACGAATTTCATTTTACAAATGTAATTGTCAATATGTTAGATAATGCAATTAAATATTCTATTGATTCACCAATAATAGATGTTTATACAGAAAATACTGCAAAAAACATCATTATTAAAGTGAAAGATAACGGAATCGGAATGAATAAAAATGTTCAAAAGAATATTTTTAGAAAATTTTATAGAGAAGAAACTGGAAATATACACAACGTTAAAGGGCATGGTTTAGGTCTTGCTTACGTAAAAAAAATAGTAGAAAACCATCAAGGTATAGTTTTTGTAGATAGTGAAAAAGGAAAAGGAAGTACTTTTAGTATAAAACTACCGTTGATATAAAAGATTAAATTATGGAAAACACAAAAATTTTATTAGTTGAAGATGATCCAAATTTTGGAACAGTATTAAAAGATTATTTAACACTCAACGATTATGATGTCACTTTAGCTAAAGATGGTTTAGAAGGGCTTATAGTATTTAAAAATAACGACTTTGATCTTTGTATTTTAGATGTTATGATGCCTCGTAAAGATGGATTTTCATTAGCGAAAGACATCCGTGTAACTAATACCGAAGTGCCAATTATCTTTTTAACTGCAAAAACAATGAAAGAAGATGTCTTAAAAGGATATCAAGCAGGAGCAGACGATTATTTGAATAAGCCGTTCGATTCTGAAGTTTTATTGCATAAGATGAAAGCAATCATGCAACGTAAAAATGCTAATAAATCTACTGAAGAAGAAGTTTTTGAGTTTGTTATCGGGAAGTTTCATTTAAATTCTAAATTACGTCATTTAACTTTTGATGGAAATGAAGCAATAAAATTATCTCCAAAAGAGAATAAATTATTGAAGATGTTAGCGCAACACAAAAATGATTTGATGCCAAGAGAATTAGCATTGACAAAAATTTGGAGAGACGATAACTACTTTACTTCTAGAAGTATGGATGTATATATCGCTAAATTAAGAAAGTATTTAAAACTAGACGATAAAGTAGAAATTCTAAACATTCACGGTGAAGGTTTTAGACTTTTAGTGAGTTAATAAAAACATTATTTGAATTAAAAAACAGCGTTATAAAACTTTATAACGCTGTTTTTTTTGTTCTAAAAATGAGTTGTGATAAAAGCACTTAGTTTTACATTTGTATCAATCAAATTTGCGCCAACCCAACCATGACCTTCTCCTGCGTATAATGTAAATTCATTTGTTACACCAAGCATATCTAACTTCGCATTCATATCAACACCTTGTGATGTCGGAATTAATGGATCTGTATCGCCATAAAAAAGAATTGTTGGAGCAGCCGAAGCAGTTACAACATGATACGGACTTACATTTTCATAAAATGTTGGATTTCCTAAATAACTAACTCCAGTAATCGCTTCAAAACTAGGGGGAATCATAGAATAAGCAGGATCATTTATATAAGCGTCATCAGTAAGATTTGTTGGACCTACAATACTACAAACCATTTCCACATCACTCGTGTCATCATATTTATAAGAATATAACATTGATAAATGAGCGCCTGCACTCACACCAACAAAACCATATTCATCTGTTATTTGGTATTCATCTGATTTAGATTTCAAATCGCTTACAATAGTTTCTATATCATCTATTTGCATCGGAAAAGGAGAAACACCTATTCCTGCCAGTCTATAATTAATATTTACAATTGCATAATCTGGAAATTGAAATTTTAAACTATTAGCGATATCGTTCATATCAGCTTTATCTCCACTTACCCAACTTCCACCATGAACCAAAATGAAGACTTTTGTAGTTTCATCTGTTCTGCCTTCTGGTAAATAGATGTCATATTTTTGATCTGTATCACTTCCGTAGGAAACATCTAATTGCTGCGTTGCTGTTAGCGTTACATCGTTATTATCATCATTATTACTAGAACATGAAGAAATAAAGAGAATTATAAGCGTATAAATAAGGAATTTACTAAATTTGTTTGACTGATGTTTCATATGAATAAGGTTTTTGTTTCTCCAAATTTACTTTAAAATGGCTCAACTAATAAAGATTTACGAAGAAAATCCAAATTCAAAGGAAATTGATAAGGTTGTTGCTGTCTTAAAAAAAGGTGGTTTAATCATTTATCCGACTGATACAGTATATGGTTTGGGTTGTGACATTACAAATACCAAAGCTTTAGAAAAAATTGCTCGCATAAAAGGAGTGAAGTTAGAAAAGGCTCACTTTTCTTTTATCTGTAATGATTTGAGTCACTTGTCTGATTATGTTCGTCAGATTGATACCGCAACTTATAAAATTTTGAAACGTGCTCTTCCTGGAGCATATACATTTATTTTGCCTGGAAACAATAACCTTCCAAAAGTATTTAAGAAGAAAAAAACAGTCGGAATTAGAGTTCCTGATAATTCTATAGCAAGAACTATAGTTAGAGAATTGGGGAATCCAATTATCTCAACTTCTATTCATGATGAAGATGAAATGCTTGAATACACTACCGATCCTGAATTAATTTTTGAAAAATGGAAAGATTTGGTTGACATCGTTATCGATGGCGGTTATGGAGATAATCTAGCATCTACTATTATCGACCTTACAGATGATGAACCTATTGTATTGCGTGAAGGGAAGGGTAGTTTAGACGTCTTATAAAAATTGTGATTCCGCACCTGATTTTTAATTGACAGAATTAGTTGTAGTTAAACAAATTTTTTACAACTCATCAAATGTCTTTTTTCCTTTTATAAAATGTTCCCAAACAATACTTTTTGTGTAATAATAATTGTCAGTATTATTTTTTGATCGCTTTTTAAGATTGCTAAACAAATTAAAGTAAAAACTAGCATGTGCTTTTAAAACCATAAATGCGTGAATAGGTTTTAATTGTAATAAAAAACGAATTCCTGCAATTCCGTCAAGAATTAGCCTTGTAAATAAGACTGGAAATAATGAGTTTTTTGGTAAGTTTTTAGTTAATGTAAATAAACTATTCCTAAAATTTAAATATGTTTTCTTTGGGTTTGATTCGTTTAGTGTTGCTCCGCCAACATGATACACAATAGATGTCCCAATATATTTTATTTTATGGCCCAAGTTTTTTGCACGCCAGCATAAATCTATTTCTTCTTGATGTGCAAAATAAGTTTCATCAAAGCCTTCTAAAGCATTAAAAACTTCCTTTCTGATAAACAAACAAGCACCTGAAGCCCAAAATATTTCTTTTGTATCGTTGAATTGCTGTGAGTCTTTTTCTAGCGAATTAAAAACTCTTCCTCTACAAAAAGGAAAACCATATTTATCTAGATATCCTCCTCCTGCACCTGCGTATTCAAAAAAATCTTTGTTTTTGTAATCCAATATTTTTGGCTGGATAATCGCTGTCTGCTTATCATTCTTAAATGCAGTAATAATTGGTTCGAGCCAATCTTTAGTAACCTCTATATCAGAATTTACCAACGCATAGATATCTGCATCGATATTTTTTAAAGCATCGTTATAGCCTTTCGCATAACCGCCATTTTCTGTGTTTTGAATTATTTTAACGGTTGTAAAGTTACTTTTCACATATTCAACCGAAGTGTCAGAAGAAGCGTTATCTGCAACGTAAATATCACAGTAGTCAGTATTACTATAACGTACTATATCTGGTAAAAACTGTTCAAGTAGTTTTTGACCGTTCCAGTTTAATATGACAATGGCTATTTTCAATTATACAAACATACGTTAAATAAAAAATTTGTGAATTATTATTATAGAAATAAAAAAAAACAAACACAAAAAAAAGTCTGTAATAAAATTACAGACTCTTGTCTCTTTAAAAAGTTGAGAAATATTAAATTACTTTAACATCTACTGCGTTTAAGCCTTTTTTTCCTTCTTTTAAGTCAAACTCTACGTTATCTCCTTCAGCGATTCTGTCAACTAAGCCAGAAATGTGTACGAAATACTCAGTGTTTGAACCTTCTTCTGTGATAAATCCGAATCCTTTAGACTCGTTGAAGAACTTTACTGTACCTTGTTTCATTGTGATAATAATTAATTTTAAGAAGCAAATGTAGTAATTAAAATATCAAATTTTAAAATTTTATATAAGATATTTGTAATTCGTTCGTTTGTGGTATTTGGTTAATGATATTGGGTAACATTTAAACACCTGATTTTTAGATAAATAAATTATTCTTATTTGTAAGAATTTATGTCTTCTAAAAATACATATTTCTTATTTTCACTATCCATTTTACAGTAATAATGACTAATTCCGTTAGTCACAATCAAATATTCAGCATTTAAAGCCAGATTATATCGTGCAATTTGGTCAAAAGTATCTTGTGTAATTTTTATTTTTGGGGATTTACATTCAACGATAATGTTGTGATTACCTTTTTTGTCAAACACAAGAATATCAAATCGCTTTTTCAACTTGTTTACGGTTACTTGTTTTTCTACTGTGATTAACGAAATCGGATATTTTTTTTCTTCAAGAAGATATGTGACAAAGTTTTGACGAACCCATTCTTCAGGAGTTAAAACCACATATTTTTTTCTTATTTTATCAAAAATAAGTTGCTTATTTTCGCTACTTTTGATTTCAAATTGATATGTAGGTAAATTTAAAAGTTGCATATCACAAAAATGCATATTTTAATTCATTTATGGTAGCAGTTAAACAAATAGTTTCTGATATAAAACAAGGGAATATAAAGCCTATTTATTTTTTGATGGGCGATGAAGCCTATTATATAGATAAAATCTCTGAATATATCGAAAAATCTATTTTGACGGAAGAAGAGAGAGGTTTCAATCAGATGGTTTTGTACGGAAGAGATGTATCTGTTGAAGAAATTATTTCAAATGCCAAACGTTTTCCAATGATGGCAGAAAGACAGGTAATTATTGTAAAAGAAGCACAAGAATTATCTCGAACCATTGAGAATTTTGTTCCGTATGCAGAGAATCCGCAGCCAACAACTGTGTTGGTAATTTGCTATAAATACAAATCGCTTGACAAACGAAAAAAACTAGCCAAAATAGTTGCTAAAAACGGTGAGTTATTTGAAAGTAAAAAATTATATGAGAATCAAGTTGCTGATTGGATTCGTAGAGTATTATCAGGACAAAAATATCAGATAGAGCCAAAGGCTGCACAAATGTTGGTCGAGTTTCTTGGAAATGACTTGAGTAGAATTAGTAATGAATTAGAAAAATTAAAGGTTGTTGTTGGTGATGATAAAATTATTTCTCCTAAATTGATTGAAGAAAATATAGGAATCAGTAAAGATTTTAATAATTTTGAATTGAGAAAAGCAGTAGGAGAAAAGCAGATTGTAAAAGCCAATCAGATAATCAATTATTTTGCTCAAAACCCAAAAAGTAATCCGTTGGTGATGACCATTTCATTACTCAATAGTTTTTTTACTCAATTACTACAATATCATGGCTTAAAAGACAAGTCAAAAGGAAGTGTTGCTAAGGCTTTGCGAGTAAATCCTTTTTTTGTTGGAGATTACCTTAATGCAGGCCGAAATTATCCCATGCGTAAAGTATCACAAATCATTGGTTTATTGCGTGATGCTGATATGAAAAGTAAAGGAGTTGGTGCTAGTAATTTAGCACAAGGTGATATTTTGAAAGAGTTACTTTTTAAAATTATGCATTAAAAGTTACTCAACATCTACAATCAATCTTTCTTCTCTATTTGCTATTTCCCAAGCTGTGTGGAACACTAATTTTGCGCGTTTCACAAGTAATTCTAAATTGATTTTATCAGGAGTGTCGGTAGGTTTATGATAATCTATGTGAACGCCATTAAAGTAAAAAATGATAGGAACACCATTTTTTGCGAAATTATAATGATCTGATCTGTAATAAAATCTATTAGGATCACTATCTTCATTATAAGTATAATCCAAATTCATTTTAGTATACATTTCGTTTGCTTTTACATTTATGTTATGCAATTCTGTACTCATTCTATCAGCACCAATAACATACACATAATTTGTGTCATTTTCATGTTCTTTTCCAACACGGCCAATCATATCAATATTTAGATTTGCGACCATATTTGTTAATGGAGCAACAGGATTTGTTACAAAATATTTTGAACCAAGCAATCCTCGTTCTTCACCAGTAAAATTGACAAACATAATTGAGCGTTTTGGACCATGGCCATCTTTTTTTGCTTTTGAAAATGCTTCTGCAATCTCAAGAACTGCAGTAGTTCCAGATGCATTGTCATCTGCTCCAGGATGAATTTCTCCATCTTCAATTCCCATATGATCATAATGAGAAGTGATTACTAATATTTCTTCTGGTTTTTCTGTACCTTCAATAAATGCTATCACATTTTCTGATCCAAAATTAGGAACATAATTTCTTCTTTTATTTATCAATGCTGACTTTGGAATTACTTGATAATAACTCATATTTGAGTATTCTCCTACACCAAACTTCGAATATTGTTGCGCTAAATATTCAGCAGCAATTTTTTGACCTTTTTCTCCAGTCGCTCTTCCTTCAAACTCTTCTGAAGCCAATTTGTAAATATGTTTTTTAACATCTTTTGTTGTGATTGTTGAAGCATAATCTACAGATGTATAACTACTTTTTTTTACTTTACAAGAAATCATAAGTATTGCTAAAGTAAAAATAATGGATGTTTTTTTCATTGGAAGCGTATTAGTTTTGCGAAAATAATAAATTTATAGCAAGATTTATTGTGTTTAGCTTATTTTAATGTAAACTGTTGTTTTTCTTGGTCAAACTGAATTTTTTCAGAAGAAAAAATCTTTTCAATACTTTTATTTTCTATGAGTTCTTGTGGATTTCCTGTGATGATTTCATTATCTAACATTAGCCATAAATCATTTGCAGATTGTATTGCCAAATGAATTTCGTGAGTAGAGATAATTATTGTTTTGCCTAGCTCATCAGCCATTTTTTTTAATAAAACAAAGGTTTCCATTTTGTGTTGTACATCAAGATGTGCTGTAGGTTCATCTAAAATAATAATGTCAGTATCTTGTGCCAACGCTCTTGAAATTAATACTTTTTGTAATTGACCGTCGCTCAATTCATAATACTTTTTATTAGCTAAATTTTCAATATTAGTAAGTTGCATTGATTCATTGACTTTGTCAATATCGATTTGTGAAAGTGAGCCAACCCAATTTGTGTATGGTTGTCTGCCTAGAGCAATTAATTCAAAAACAGTTAAGTTGCTATCAGGTAATTTCTCTGTAAGCACCAAACTCATCACTTTTGATAATTCATTTGATGAATAGTGTTCTAAATTTTTATTTATGATGCTTATTTCTCCATCTAATTTTGGTTGTACTTTTGAGAGTGTTCTTAATAGTGTAGATTTTCCAATTCCGTTTTTACCAACTAGACAGATTAACTTAGGTTCATTTATTTCAATATCTATATTAGAAGCAATACGTAGCTGTTTCTTTTTAGAAGTGTAACCTATTTGTAGGTTTGTTGTTTTCAATATACTTTGCTTATCCATATTGTTTAAACCTTTTCTAATTTATATTGTTTTTTTACGAATCAACAGCCAAATAACAATAGGAGCACCAAACAATGATGTGATTGCGTTGATTGGCAGCGTATATTCACTTGTTGGTAATTGAGCTACCATATCTGCAACAAGCATTAATATTGCGCCAACAATAGCAACTGCAAATAATAATATTTTATGATTAGATGTGTTGAAAATTAATTTTGTTAAATGTGGAACTGCAAGTCCTACAAATGCAATAGGGCCAGAGAATGCTGTAATAACTCCGGTTAAAATACTTGTCGTAATCAATATGATGTTGCGTGTTCTTTTGATGTTTACGCCCATACTTTTTGCATAATTCTCACCAAGCAACATGCTATTTAAGGGTTTGATGATAAAAAATAGTAGCGAAACACCAATAATAAAAATAAGTCCAAAAACCTTTAACTCATTCCAGCTAAGATTTCCTAAACTACCAAAGCCCCAAAAAATGAATTGTTGTAATTGTTCTGCGCTACTAAAATATGCTAAAACACTTATAATTGCTGATGTTATACTGCCAAACATCAACCCTATAATCAAAATTGACATGGTATTTCTTACTTTGTTAGCAGCAATTAAAACAGCAGATAAAACCAAAAAAGCCCCTAAACTTGCTGCAATAGCCATAGAGAAACTAGAAAATGCGAAGGCTGAAATTCCGCTAATGAGTGATGCGCCTAAAATAAGAATTGCAACACCTAAGCTTGCTCCTGAACTTATTCCTAGCACAAAAGGACCAGCAAGTGGATTTCTAAATAGTGTTTGCATTAACAAACCACTAATTGACAATCCTGCACCAACTAAAATGGCTGTAATTGCTTTCGGAATTCTATAATCAACCACAATAGTGCGCCAAGTATCTTTACTTATTTCTCCATTAAAGATTGAAGCAAAAACATCTTTAAAAGGTATTGAAACAGAGCCAAGACTAATATTTAGAAACCACAATATCACTAATATAATCAGTAATAAAATGAATGTTATTTTATATGATTTTTGCTGAATCAATTATTGATACTGTTTAAAAATTCTATTAATTTTTTAATGGCTTTTCCTCGATGAGAAATAGTTCCTTTTTCTGCCATAGTCATTTGAGCAAATGAAGTTTCAAATCCACTTGGTTTGAAAATAGGATCGTAGCCAAAGCCTTTTTTACCTTGTTTTTCTGTAAGTATTTCACCTTTGCAAATTCCTTCAAAAAGATGTTGCTCTCCTTTCAAGTTTAGTGCTATTACCGTTCTAAATTGTGCTTTTCTACTTTGCTTATTTTTCAATTCTGTGAGTAACTTTCGCATGTTATTTTCTGAATCTGAGCCTTCTCCTGCATATCTTGAAGAGTATACACCTGGAGAACCATTTAAAGCATCAACTTCAAGACCTGTATCATCAGCAAAACAATCAAATTCATAGTTTTCGGTAACAAAATTCGCTTTAATAATTGCGTTGCCTTCAAGTGTGTTTGAAGTTTCAGGAATGTCATCAAAACAACCTATTTCTTGTAGACTTACAATTTCTACTGAAGGTAATAATTGTTGTACTTCTTTGAGTTTGTTAGGGTTATTTGTTGCAAAAACTATTTTCAATTTCGAGATGTTTGAGGTAAAATTGGGCCTTTCGACAATGCTCAAAGTAAGTTTTAGTCGAAGTGACAAGTACAAATATAATGCTAATTTAATGAATACAAGATTCAAATTATTCCTTGTTTTTTCATAATAAGTTTTTTTGTTATAATTCAAATCTTATTTTATCTATTGAATAAAAGAGATAATGTTCTATTTTTTTAATGTCCTAAAGTTAACTTTTTAGTATATTGCACTTGTTAAATTTCTGGAATGAAAAACATAAAAAATAAATTTTCAAACATACTGTTATTACTACTCTTTTGTGTTACTGTTCAATTTGTAAATGCACAAAATTTTGACGAAATAACGTCCAGGATAGGATTAGGAACTCTTGAACATAATATGGGAGTGTCTGTTGCAGATATTGATGGAGATAACGACTTAGATATGTTTGTGGTTGCCAGAGCTATGGATGATGATGCAGACCCAACAACGCATAGCCGATTATTTTTAAACAATAATGACGGTACTTTTGATGATATTACTACAGCTGCAGGATTTGCAAATTTACTTCCTTATACGGCAGATCTTGAAGCGATATTAATTCACGGCTTTAAACGTGGTGCTTCTTGGGGAGATTATGATAATGATGGCGATCCAGACTTATTTTTAACACACAAATATAAGATACAACTTTTTCAAAATAATGGCGACTTAACTTTTACGGATGTTACTGATACTGCAGGATTTGATATAATAGATTCATGTAATAACATGACTGCTACATGGTTTGATTATGACAATGATGGTTTTTTAGATATTTTCATTAGTGATTGGGATCGAGTTGAAATCTCCTTTGGAATGGGATGTGAAGGGAATAGGTTTTATAAAAATAAAGGAGATGGTACATTTGAATTGATATCAAATCATCTAGGTGCTCAAGCTGATGATCCACATTATGCGTATTCTGCAATTCCATTTGATTTTAATCAAGATGGTTGGATGGATTTATATATAGCCAATGATTTTGATACACCAAATCAATTATTGATAAATAATGCAAGTGTAGATTTTATAGAGCAAGCAACTGATTATGGTGTCGATATTGTTGTTAATGGGATGGGATTGGATGTTGGAGATTATAATAATGATGGTTTTTTTGATTTTGCTGGAACTGGAATAAGTGAAAACTTTTTATATACAAATAATGGAGACAATACCTTTACAGATTTAGCTGCAAGTACAGGTGTTTTTAGCTCAGATTGGGCTTGGTCTATACATTTTTCAGATTTTGATTTAGATGGTGATGAAGATTTATATGTTACCAACGGAAGTGGTATAAATGGTAGCGTAATAGAGGAAAATTATTATTATATAAATCAACTTGTTGAAATAGGTGAAGCAACATTTATAGAAAGTTCTGAAGTAGCAATAAATAATGTAAATGTGTTGACCAATTGCTCTGAAATTTTTGATTATGATAATGATGGAGATTTGGATATTTTTCAATCAAATGCAATTTCACCTTCAAATTTTTATGAGAATAAAACTTTAAATTCTACCTCTACAAATACTGATTCTCCAAATTTTTTAAAAGTATCACTTCAAGGAACAGTTTCCAATCGAGATGGTATTGGAACTAAGTTGAGTATTACAACTTCTGAAGGTACTAGTTTTCATAGATATTATACAGGAACAAATTTTCTGAGCCAAAGTTTACAGCCAGTTCATTTTGGAGTAGGAAATAGTCAAAGTATTACAGAACTAGTCATTACATGGCCTTCAGGTATTATTGAAACACATGAGAATATAGCTGTAAACAATACTATACTAGCAATAGAAAATGGAGGTATTACAGATTTAAATATTTCACCAAGTGTTAAATTGAAAGGATGTATTGATCCAACATCCTGTAATTTCAATCCTGAAGCATTAGAAGATGATGGTTCATGTACTTATTTAGCATCACATGAGATTACAGGAAATACGAATCCAGATCCTTTAACTATTGAGAGTTATACCTATATAATTATGGCAGGCTCTACGATTGTATGGCAAGTAGAAGGTGGTGAAATAACTAGTGGTCGAGGTACAGATACAATTACTGTTGAGTGGGAAAATATAACTGCAGGAAATGTGACCGTAACAGAAACAAATGGTTGCTCAAGCCCTCCAATTTCTTTAGATATAGTCATAAACTATGTGTCAAATATCTTTAATCATTCATATGCTCGTTTATGGAACGACGCATTATTAGATGCAATACGAGGTGATTATGCACGACCTACAGTTCATGCAAGGAATTTATTTCATACAAGTGTTGCCATGTATGATACATGGGCAATTTATGATTTACAAGGAAGCACATATATCATAGAAAATGAGAATGAAAAATTAGGGTACATTCCAACTGATTTAATCACTACAGAAAATATTGAAGCTACACGAAACAAAACACTGAGCCATGCGATGTATAAATTATTATGTCACCGTTTTGCAAACTCCCCAAGTGCTGTTGTAACAAAAGCCAATTTTGACGCGTTGATGGATGAGTTAGGCTATGATATTAGTTATTCTTCAATCGATTATACAAATGGAGAGCCAGAAGCCTTAGGAAACTATATTGCACAAACAATTATAGATTTTGGACTTACCGATGGTGCAAGAGAAACAACTAATTATGACAATAGTTTTTACGAACCTATAAATGAGCCTTTAGATCCTTTCTTGGCTGGAAACACAACTATTACAGATCCAAATAGATGGCAACCGCTAGCTCTTGAAAATTTCATTGATCAAAGTGGAAATACTATTGAGGGAGATACACCAGATTTTTTATCTCCAGAATGGGGAGATGTAACTCCTTTTGCTATGCAAGATGATGTGAAGGAAACCTTTCAAAGAGATGGGGATGATTATACAGTATATCATGACCCTCTTGCTCCACCATACATTAGTTCTTCAGAAAATTATAAACAAGGATTTAACTACGTAACTGTTTGGGGGTCTCATCTTGATCAGAATGATGGTGTGATGTGGGATATTTCCCCAAAAAGCATTGGAAATGTTTCAACAGATACATTTGCTAATGGAATTATGAATTATGCTAGTTTTTATAATTTAGTTGTAGGAGGTGATAACGGAACTGGTAGAGGCATAAACCCAATAACCAATACTCCTTATGCAGAACAAGTAGTTCCAAGAGGAGATTATACAAGAGTTTTAGCAGAATTTTGGGCAGATGGACCAGAATCAGAGACACCTCCAGGACATTGGTTTACCTTGTTAAATTATGTAAGTGATCATGAGTTGGTTGTAAAACAATTTGGTGGAACAGGAGAAGTTCTAGATGACTTAGAATGGGATGTTAAATCCTATTTTATTTTAGGAGGTGCTATGCATGACGCTGCAGTTTCTGCTTGGGGAATTAAAGGTTGGTATGACTACACACGTCCAATTTCTGCAATTAGATATATGGCAGAAATGGGTCAAAGTTCTGATACTTCATTAGACAATTATCATGTAGACGGAATTAAATTGCAACCCAACTATATAGAAGTTGTAGAGGTAGGCGATGCATTGGCAGGAGATACAAATGAGCATGTTGGAAAAATAAAATTATATACTTGGCGAGGTCATGACTATATTGATGATGTAGCAACAGACCAAGCAGGAGTTGGATGGATATTGGCAGAAAATTGGTGGCCATATCAACGCCCTACTTTTGTTACACCACCATTTGCAGGCTATATTTCAGGGCATTCTACGTTTTCTAGAGCTGCAGCAGAAGTACTAACTTTAATAACAGGCGATGAATATTTTCCTGGAGGCATGGGAGAGTTTTTAGCAGAAAAGAATGAATTTTTAGTGTTTGAAGAAGGACCTTCGGTAGATATTACATTGCAATGGGCAACGTATAGAGATGCTTCCGATCAATGTAGTTTATCAAGAATTTGGGGAGGTATTCATCCTCCTGCAGATGATCTTCCTGGACGAATAATAGGAGAGCAAATTGGAATTGAAGCTTATAATTATGGGGTACCGTATTTCACTGGGAATGGTTTAAGTATTACTGATTTTGAACTTGAAGATGCAATAAAAGTATATCCAAATCCATTAGAAAGTAGAGATTTGTATATTTCTAATACTACAGAATCAACAGAATTTGAGTTGTTTGATTTTACAGGAAAAAGATTGAATATTCATGATAAGAGTTTTGATTTTTCATCAAAAACTACACAATTAAAAATGCCATCAGAATTGGCTTCTGGAACTTATTTAATCAGAATAGATAACGTTTCTAAAGTTATTATTGTCAAATAATTATTTCATTTTCTTTATTTCTAAACTAACAATTAGTTAAGTTGACTAACTCGAAGGCTGATAAGTATTGATTACAAATACAAAATATGTGCCTTCATAAGTGTTATGATTAATTCCTCTTTCAGTATTTTTTTACATCAAGGTCAATAATTTTTGGGCTTGCCATTGTTTTTAGTGTGTGGTTTGTTTTTCATAATATGGTTAGTTTTTTAAACTGAGTTAATTTAATATAAAAATTATTGAACTGGAAGATTGTTTCTAGATTTGACTTCAGTCATTACAAATGCACTTTGTACTTGCCCAATATTTTCAATAGAAGCCAATTTTTTAGCAACAAATGTTTGATAAGCATCCATGTCTTTTACCATTACCTTGATTAAATAATCATAAACTCCTGCAGTATGATAGCATTCAATGACTTCATCAAACTGTAAAATGTCTTTTTCAAATTTTGAAATAAATGTTGCTTCATGGCTTTTTAGAGAAATATTACAAAATGCCAACAATGATAAGTCTATTTTTTTTCGATTTAAGATTGCTTTATATGATTCAATATAACCATCATTTTCAAGACGCTTAATACGTTCAAAAATTGGTGTAGAAGTTAAATTTAGTTTTGTCGAAATTTCTTTTATGGTATACTTTCCGTTAGACTGTAATAGTCTTAAAATGGCTTTATCAGTTGTGTCTAGCATAGATGTTTTTTCTATTTGATGTTAAATTCTTTATTGATTTAGAAATATATTCTGCAAATATAAATATAATAGAATTATTTACCAAGTTAGTTGAGTAATTAAGGAAATACAACTATAATTTGTATTTTTGTTGAAAATATACACCAAATGAAAAACCATAAATTTAATCCAGAAAGTTTAATGATGTCTCACGGTTATAAACCGGAATTGTCAGAAGGTGCAATAAAATGCCCAATATTTCAAACATCAACATTTGTATTTAAAACCGCCGAAGAAGGGAAAGCATTTTTTGAAATAGCGTATGGTCTTAGAAAAAAAGATGAGAACGAAGAGTTAGGTTTGATTTATAGTCGAATTAACAATCCGAATTTAGAGATTTTAGAAAATCGTTTATGTCTTTGGGACAAGGCAGATGATTGTGCAGTTTTTGAAAGCGGAATGTCAGCAATATCTACTGTGCTATTAGAATTCTTAAAACCTGGAGATTTATTGGTGTATTCAAATCCTGTTTATGGAGGAACAGATCATTTTATAAATCATTTCTTGCCAAGTATTGGAGTACATGTTTTGGGTGTTCAACCAAACCAAAATGCTGAAGTAGTAAAAGCAATGATTGAAAAATCTGGTAAGGCAGATAAATTAGCAATGATTTATATGGAAACACCAGCAAATCCTACCAATGATTTGATTGATATTGAATCGTTTTCTAATCTTGCAAAACACTTTAGCACATCAGAAAGAAAAGTGCTGACTGCTGTAGACAATACGTATATGGGACCTTTATGGCAACACCCTTTAGAACATGGTGCGGACTTGGTTTTATATTCTGCAACTAAATATATTGGTGGTCATAGCGATTTAATTGCAGGCGCAGTTCTTGGAAATCAAGAAGTGATGGGAAGAGTAAAGGTTTTGAGAACTTTTCTTGGTAATATGATTAGTCCAAATACGGCTTGGTTGTTATTGAGAAGTTTAGAAACTCTAAAAATCAGAATGGATCAACAAACAAAAGGCGCTCAAGAAGTTGCTGCATATTTAAATAATCATCCTAAAATAGAAAGTGTAAATTATTTAGGATTGCTTCCTGAAGATTCAGAACAATATAGAATTTACAAAAAACAATGTTCAGCTCCTGGAGCAATGATTACAATGAATATAAAAGGTGGCGAAAAAGAAGCATTTCAGGTTTTAAACAATTTAAAATTAGTCAAACTTGCAGTAAGTCTTGGAGGAACAGAGAGTTTAGCGCAGCATCCGAATACCATGACACATGCTGGAGTTGATCCAGAACAAAAGAAATTGATGAATATTACTTCAAAAATGATAAGATTATCAATTGGAGTTGAGGCTGCAAAAGATTTAATTTGGGATTTATCTCAGGCCTTAGATAAGGTAACTATCGAAGAAAATGAAGTCGCTTATTCGTGATGATAAGGCTCGTTTTTGAGAATTGTAAATCCACGATAAAGTTGCTCAACAACAAACAAACGAATCATTTGATGGGAGAATGTCATTTTAGATAATGATATTTTCCCATTTGATTTTTTATAGATGTCGTCAGAAAATCCATAAGGACCACCAATAACTAAAACCAATTGTTTGATACCAGAATTCATTTTTTTCTGAAGATACCTAGAGAATTCAATAGAACTAAACATTTTTCCTTTATCATCCAATAACACCAATTGATCGGTTGGTTGTAATTGTTTTAAAATCAATTCTCCTTCTTTTTCTTTTTGCTGATTTTCAGATAAATTCTTAGCATTCTTTATGTCAGGAATGATTGAAATCTCAAATTTTACATAGTGCTTAAG
>CALIIP010000186.1 GCA_938018045.1 uncultured Flavobacteriaceae bacterium | reverse complement strand
TCAGGAAAACTTTTTTTCGCCCTCAAATCACCTCTTAATATGTTTTCATGATCTTTTATTGTAATTCCAATTGATCCACCTCCATTCATTTTTATAGGATTCACATCGTTCATAATTGGCTTTTCAGTATTGCGAATGATTTTATTACTTGGCATTTGAGCTATTCTCATCATTTCTGCAATCATATCATGTTTTGTGGTAATTGTATCATTTGTATAAGTTTTTGCATCAGTATATAAACTACCAGTTAAGTCATGGCTTTTTAGGATTACAGTTTCAAGATAGTTTGTCATTGATTTTAATTTAATTGAAATTATTCCTGATTCTAAATTCTTATCTGTTATGATTATTTTTTTTGTTTGATATTCTAAATGTGATATTTTCAAGGTGTCATTTTTCTTTATTAATAATTCAAATTCACCTTTGATATTACTAGTCTCTCCAAAATTTGTACTTAAATTTAGTATGTGAACGTTACTAATAGGTATGTCTTGAAAAGTAATTTTCCCATCAATAAGTATTCTTTGGTCTTGAGAAAATCCGAAGTGAAAGAAGTAAAAAAATAAAAATATTGTTAGTAGTAGTTTTTTCATTACAACAAATAAAGAATTTGAATTGCTAAAACTATATTAAAGCATTTATAAACTTTTGTTAAAAGCGTATTTTTAGTTTACTTTTGATAAAAATGTTTTTATAATAGTGTATATCAATATCATTATCTCGAAAATGAATAATTAATATCGAACACATTTTAGAGGTAAAATAATAGAAATTAACAAATGAAAAACTTATTTATTGCAAGTACATCAACTGTTCATGGTAAAGGGTATTTAGAATATATTCTGCCTGAATTGTCAATATTCTTTAATGATGTTTCAGAGATACTTTTCATCCCATACGCACGTCCTGGAGGAATTTCTTATGATCAGTATACTTCAATTGCTAAAAAAGGATTTGCAAACATTAATATCAACTTAGAAGGAATTCATGAGTTTGACAATCCAATTGATGCAGTAAAAAATGCTCAAGGAATTTTTACAGGAGGAGGAAACACATTTGAATTGGTTAATAAATTATATGTGCAAGATTTGATTGAATTGATAAAGTCGGTAGTAGAAAATGGTACTCCATATTTTGGTACTAGTGCTGGAAGTAATATTACAGGTGTTTCTATGAAAACAACCAATGATATGCCAATTATTTATCCGCCAAGTTTTGATACTTTGAACCTAATAAACTTTAATATTAACCCACATTATTTAGATCCTGATCCAAGTTCTAAGCATATGGGAGAAACTCGTGAAACCCGTATCAAAGAGTTTCATAAATTTAATGATACACCAGTCTTGGGATTGCGTGAAGGGAGTTGGTTGAGAGTTGAAGGCGAACAAGTTTTTCTTAGAGGAGAATTACCAGCAAGATTGTTTTTGAAAGATGAAAAACCTAAAGAATTAACTACAAACTCGGATGTAAGTTTTTTAATGTAATCCTGAAATAAAAGCCGCAACTTTTTGAGCATCTACACTTTTTTTGACATTTTCTGAAAGTGAATTATAACTATCTGTTATTTTCTTAGTTTCAATAGAATCTCTTCTGGCCAGATCACTCAATATCATTGCAGAAATATATGAATCTGGATTTTCTTTTACATATTTGAAATTAAAATCAATATTTTCTTGCTCTATAAGTGTCATCTTTTTAGAAATTTCTTGAAGTTTTTCAGCATCATTATTTAAACGTGCTATTTGCATATCAGGAAATAACACATCAATTTTACTATATATTTTTTCTGATGCAGTTTGTACATTAAGCAATTCTTTATTTAATTTAGAACCAGTAATATTTGAATTTATTAAATCTTTATTTTTTATAGAAACAGTAATACTATCGTTTTCTAAAACAATCATTTTTCCACCAAAATAACCATCAATAGTGATTAAATATCTTTGTGGTGTTTCGACACTTCCTTTAAAGTAAGCATTTCCGTTCTCTATTAAAGTAGAGTCTATATCTTCTACAATCACTAATTTCTGTAAGTATACTTTATTACTTGTATCACTTTCTGTAGTTATAGTCAAAAAATAAGATTCTTTTTCAGTTATTGTCTTATTATCTTTTAAACAAGAACTAAGTGTGAAAATTATTAATGTAAATAAAGAGATATTTCGAAACATATTTTTTTAGAATTAATAGTTAATGTATTCAGTGATTTCAAGTCCATAACCAGTCATTCCAACACGTTTAATAATATTTTCAGCATTTGTGATTACTCGCAATTTTGAGATCCCTAAATCGTGAAGTATCTGTGCTCCAATACCATAATCTTTCTTATCCATATCTACTTTAGAATTTGAATCATTACCTTTCAATAAATTTAGATTATTTAAAATGTTTTGCGATTTATTTTCTTGGTTAATAAACACAACAGCACCAGTACCTTCTTTATCTATTAATTCAAAAATACGGTCAAAGCGATCATCAGATTTTTGCATTAAAAGCCCTAAAGTATTATTGATTAGCGTAGAATTTACTTTTACTAAAACTTCATCAGTAGGTTTCCAAGAACCAGTTGTAAGTGCTATGTGAATTTGATCATTATTAGTTTGTTTATAGGCTCTAAGTCTATAATTCCCAAAACGTGTATCAATATCAAAATCTTCAATTTTTTCTATCAATGAGTCGTGCTGCATTCTATATGCAACTAAATCTTCAATCGATATTAATTTTAAATCAAATTGTTTTGCAACTTTTATAAGCTGAGGCAATCTTGCCATTGTTCCGTCTTCATTTAATATTTCAACCAATATTCCTGCAGGTTTAAAACCAGCTAATCGTGCTAAATCAACTGCAGCTTCTGTATGACCAGTTCTACGTAAAACACCTCCGTTTTTTGCTCTTAATGGGAATATATGTCCTGGCTTTCCTAAATCAAACCCTTTTGTATCATCATTAACCAACGCTTGAATAGTTTTTGCTCTATCATGTACAGATATTCCGGTTGTACAACCATTACCTATCAAATCGACCGAAACGGTGAATTGTGTATGATGCATCACAGTATTATTTTGCACCATCATTTCTAGTTCCAATTCATTACGTCTATCTTCTGTGATAGGAGCACAAATAAGTCCACGACCATGAGTTGCCATGAAGTTTATCATTTCAGGAGTTACTTTTTCTGCAGCAGCAATAAAATCACCTTCATTTTCACGATTTTCATCATCAACAACAATAACTACTTTACCGTTTTTTATGTCTTCAATTGCTTCTTCAATTGTATTAAGTTGTATTTTTTTTGATATAACTTCCATTTAAGTTGATTTTTTTTGTTTAGAACGATTTAAAAGGTTTTTTATAGATTCAAAGAACGTGTCAATATTAAATAAACCCATATCTTTTGCGGCTCTTCTTGTGAGTAATATCCCGAAAGGTAATAATATTGCTGTTGATAGCCATCCACCAACAATTGCGGTTATTGCACTTTCTTCTGCTAAATTTTTTCCAAGTGATGAAATAAAGAAATAGATTACAAAAATGACTATTGCCATAACCATTGGTAGCCCAAAACCACCTTTTCTAATTATAGAACCTAATGGTGCACCAATAAAAAATAATACTAAGCAAGCAAATGAAAAGGCTAGGCGATTATGAAATTCATGATCATATTGATTTAAATATTTCCGTTCTCTTTTAAAACGAGGAGTCGATGAATTTGTGTTTTTTATTTGTCTCTCAATCAGTTGATTAGCATTTTCAATAACCGATATTTTTTGTTTTAATTCAAAATTATCTAAAATTGGATATTTTAGATTTTGATTTACAATTGAATCAGGATATGAATGTAAACTTTTTGCATTAAAAGCAACATATTTACGCAATGCAATATTTTTCAGAAAGGTATCATAACTAAGTTTAACTGTATCAGATCGTGTATTTATTTGAGATAAACTCAGCATTTGGCGATCATTATCAATTTTTTCATCTTCAAGACCATCATTGCTAAAAGATGAAACATCAATATTTATTGTATATTTTTCAAAAGTAGCTTTTGAAGCAGGCATTTTTATTTTGTCTTGTTTTTTATTTTCAATATGCTCTTCATAATAATGACCATCATTAAGAATAAACGTCATATACTTGCTACCTTCTTCTGTAGTAATTTCAGCATTTTCTGCAGTAATAACTTTTATCTTTCCTTGCCTTGCACTTAAATCTGAAATTTGAACATTCTTCAAAAAGTTTTTTTCTTCACCATATTTTTCATCAAATTTGATAATGTATCCAGGAATTTCTGTATTAAAAGTTCCAGGAACTAATGCTAATGCAGGTTGTTTCTTTTTGACATTGTTAAACATATTTTTCTGCTTTAACATTGCATGGGGGAAAACATAATTTAGAAATAAGAAATTAACACTACTTAATAAAACCGTTAGTAGTGCAATAGGTAGAATAAATCTTTTTAAAGATATTCCAGCTGATTTTATAGCTGCAAACTCATAGTTTTCAGCAAAATCACCAAGTGCCATTATTGAAGAAAGTAAAATTCCAATTGGAATAGCCATTGGAACAACTGTAAGTGCCAAATATCCAATGAATTTAAGTATAAAACTCATAGAAACACCTTTACCAGAAATTTGATCAAATCCTACCCAAACTGCTTGCATTACAAGCACAAATAGAATAATGAAAAAAGTAGCGAAAAAAGGCTTTAAAAAACTCTTTATGATATAAATATCGAGTTTTTTCAAGATGATTTATTTTGGTTCAGTGATGTCATATCCTTTATCTTCAAATTTTGATTTGTCAAAGGTAAATAACTTATTTGATATAGATTGGTTTGTAGCGAATTTTGATATGGTTATAGTCGTTAGTGTATCATCTATACCAGTTTCAATAACTTTATATATGTGTTTTGTTACATTGTCAATACCAAGTAAAATGTGTTTTAAATCTGAATCACTATCTATAGGTGTTAATTTCACATATTGAATTTTACGTCCTTTTACATTTTGTAAAATATCCATTTTATAAGTAAATCCTTTTTCATAAAATGTCAAAAATTTAGACGGAGTAAGTGTTGTTACATCTTCTGTATTTCCTGGTTTTTTAATGATTACTTCTTCAAATTCTGGAATAATCATATATACTTTTTCGCCGTCAAATAATTGTTCAACGCCCATAAAATCAAAATGATACATTTCTCCTTTAAGCGTTGCATTTCCATGACTTTCTCTATGGATATTTGCTGCTGAATTATCAAGTTTGTGTTCAAACTCTATTTGAATATTATCGTACGATTTTACTTTTTTTGCAACGTCATCCAAATATGCTTTTGCATTTTGACTAAATCCAAAAGAACTAATTAATAAGAATACTAAAAGGGTTACTTTTTTATTCATAACTATTTTATTTTATATATTATTTTTTTTCGTTTTCTAACAACTGATTCAGAGCCATTTCATCTGGCACATGAACTTGTCGAGCCTTACTACCTTCAAAATGTCCAACAATTCCTGCTGCTTCTAATTGATCGATAATTCTTCCTGCTCTGTTATATCCTAGTTTCAATTTTCGCTGTAATAAAGAGGCTGAGCCTTGTTGTGCATTCACAATAACCAAAGCAGCATCTCTAAACAATGTATCTCTATCGTTTATATCTATATCAAGACTTGTGCCACTTTCTTCACCTGTATATTCTGGTAATAAATGAGCATCTGGATATGCTCTTTGAGAGCCAATAAAGTCAGTGATTTTTTCAATTTCTGGAGTATCAACAAATGCACATTGTATACGTACCATTTCATTTCCGTTGGTAAATAGCATATCTCCTTTACCTATAAGTTGGTCTGCGCCTCCGCCATCAAGTATAGTTCTTGAATCTATTTTTGATGTAACTCTAAATGCAACTCTTGCAGGAAAGTTTGCCTTAATAATACCTGTAATTACATTTACAGATGGTCTTTGCGTTGCTACGATCAAATGAATTCCAATAGCACGTGCTAATTGTGCTAAACGTGCAATAGGAGTTTCTACTTCTTTTCCTGCAGTCATAATTAAATCTGCAAACTCATCAATAACTAAAACTATATATGGTAAAAATTTATGTCCGTTTTCAGGATTTAATTTTCGTGATTTAAACTTAACATTGTATTCTTTGATATTCCTAACCATTGCATCTTTTAGCAAGTCGTAACGATTATCCATTTCAATGCATAAAGAATTTAATGTGTGAACAACTTTGGTAGTATCAGTAATAATTGCATCTTCAGAATCTGGAAGTTTTGCTAAATAATGACGTTCAATTTTGTTGAATAATGTTAGTTCAACTTTTTTAGGGTCAACCAAAACAAACTTAACTTCTGCAGGATGTTTCTTGTATAGAAGCGAAGTCAAGACAACATTCAAACCAACAGATTTACCTTGCCCTGTTGCTCCAGCCATCAGTAAATGCGGCATTTTTGCTAAATCAACAACAAAACTTTCGTTAGAAATTGTTTTACCAAAAGCAATTGGTAATTCCATTTCCGATTCTTGAAATTTACTAGATGCAATCATAGATTTCATAGAAACCATCGTTGCTTTTTCATTTGGAACTTCAATACCAATTGTTCCTCTTCCTGGAATTGGTGCAATAATACGAATTCCTAATGCTGCTAAAGACAATGCAATATCATCTTCAAGATTTTTAATTTTTGATATTCGAACACCTGCGTCAGGAACGATTTCATACAACGTCACAGTCGGTCCAACTGTTGCTTTAATTTTAGAAATACCTATTTTATAATTGTTAAGTGTTTCAACAATTTTATTCTTATTTATTTCAAGTTCTTCTTGATTTATAGAAATACTTTCATTGAATTCTCTCAATAAATTCAGTGTTGGAAACTTATAATTTCCTAGATCTAATGTTGGATCAAATTCGCCAAAATCTTTGACAAGTTTGTCAGATAAATTTTCTTCAACAGTTTTCTCTTCAACTATTTTTTCTATTGCAATTTCAACTTCTTTTTCAGGTTTTTTAAGTTCAATATCTAACGTTACATCTTCTTTTTCTTTAGATTTTTTATCCTTTTTACCCATGTAATTACTTATGGTAGGTTTTAAATCTTCAACAGACATTTCAAATTCAGATTTTGTTTCACTTGTAGTATCCAAAGTTGTATTTTCTTGAGTAACGGTTTCTTCAATAATATCAATTGCTGAATTATCACTAATTGATTTTTCTTTCTTTTTAAATAGTGACGAAATATGATGCGCATTTAATTTAAACCTGACTGCTAAATAGGTGAGGAGTGAGAATAGTAAAACTAGTGCTATACCAGTTCTTCCAAGAAATTGCTGTAAATAATCGTTTAATTCAAAACCTACAATTCCTGATAAAAGAGAGTTTTTTATGGCAAAAAAACCGAAGAGCATTGCAAACCAGACCATTCCTAGAAGTCCCCAAAACCATGGCTTTTTCATTTTACTGAGCGGTATTTGAAAAAGTGTATACATTCCACTCATAAATAAGAGTATCGGAATAATAAAGGCTGAAACTCCAAATCCTTTAAAAATAAATACATTACTTAGCGAGTGACCAATTTTACCAAGTAAATTTTTTACAGATGAACTTCTATTTGTAAATTCTGATAATTCACTTTGATCTGCTTTCCAACTAAACAGAAAAGATATAAATGCTACTAAAAGGAAAATAGAAAAAATAGTCAAGAAAAAACCAAGTACAGTTTGTGTTTGCCTGTTCTTAAAAAACGATTTAACGCCTTGAAAACGTGGAGTTTTCACTTCCTTAATTAGAGTCTTTTTCTTCTTTGCCATTTAGTAGTTTATTCTTACAAAAATATTAATATAAAGTTTGTTTACTTGTTAGTTATGTAAATTTTGGAACATATATAATTAAACCTATAATCACTGCAAATATTGCGGCAAAAAATGGAATTCCTGCAGCAATATCTTTTATAGAACCTATTTTTTTATGATAATCTGGATGTATAAAATCACACAAATATTCAATAGCAGTATTTGCTGCTTCAGCAATTAAAACTATTGCTATTGCGATTGTCTGAAACATCCATTCAGTTGTACTTAACTGAATTATAAAACCAACTACCGTCATTATAACACCAATAATTGCTTGTACAATTACACTGTGTTCAGTTGTTAAAAGTATCCATCCGCCTTTTGCAGCATATTTGAAGCTCTTTATTCTTCCAACGATAAAATTGTCAGTTGGTTTTATCATTTATTTTAATGCATTCAATGCTGCTTCATAATTTGGTTCGTCAACAGTTTCTGTTACTTGTTCTGTATGAGTGATTGTTCCTTTTTCATCAATTACTACGATACAACGAGAATTTAAACCTTCTAATGGTCCATCAATAATATTTAATCCATAATCATTTCCAAAATCACCTGAAATAAAATCAGAAAGCATCACTACATTTTCTATTCCTTCTGCACCACAAAAACGCCCTTGAGCAAATGGTAAATCACGTGAAATACAAACTACTTTTGTATTCTCTAAATCTGATGCGGTTTTATTAAATGTTCTAACAGATGTTGCACATGTCCCTGTGTCTACACTTGGAAAAATATTAAGAATTACTTTCGAACCTTTAAAATCGTTTAAAGATTTTTTTGATAAGTCACCTGCAACTAGCGTAAAGTCTTTTGCTTTTGATCCAACTGTTGGTAGGTTTCCGTTTGTATGAAATTTGTTTCCTTGGAGTGTTATTGTAGCCATAATTTTATTTATTTGTTATAGTATCAAAAATAAGGATAAAAAGAAAAACTCTCGAAGAAATTCGAGAGTTTTTAAGTAATTTGTTAACAGTGTTTGTAACATTTATTTATGCCAAATCAAAACGATCTAAATTCATCACTTTTGTCCAAGCCGCAACAAAATCAGTCACAAATTTTTGTTTAGAATCTTGCGAACCATACACTTCAGAAATTGCTCTTAATTCAGAGTTTGAACCAAAAATTAAATCTGCTCGTGTTCCAGTAAATTTCAATTCACCAGTTTTACGATTTCTTCCTTCAAATACTTTATCATCATCAGATGTCGCTTCCCAAGTTGTTCCTAAATCTAAAAGATTTACAAAGAAGTCATTGGTTAGTTTGTCAGACTCTTTGGTAAATACACCATGATTTGACTTGTCGAAATTTGTATTTAACACACGTAAACCACCAACTAAAACTGTCATTTCTGGAGCAGTTAATGTTAACAATTGTGCTCTATCAACTAGCAATTCTTCAGCTGTAGAAGTATGACGTGCATGAATGTAATTTCTAAATCCATCTGCAGATGGTCTCAATGCTTCAAATGATTCTACATCTGTTTGGTCTTGTGTAGCATCTGTTCTTCCTGAATTAAATGGAACTGAAACATTCATTCCAGTATTTTTAGCAGCTTGTTCAATAGCAGCAGAACCTCCTAAAACAATCAAATCAGCAATAGAAACTTGTTTGTTTCCGTTGTTAAACTCTTTTTGAATTCCTTCTAAAATACCGATGATTTTAGACAATTCAGCAGGATTGTTGATACTCCAATCTTTTTGAGGTGCAAGACGTATACGACCTCCATTTGCTCCTCCACGTTTGTCAGAGCCTCTAAATGTTGACGCAGAAGCCCAAGCAGTCGAAACTAATTGTGAGATTGATAATCCAGAATTTAAAATTCTATTTTTCAATGCAGTTGTATCTGCATCCGTAATTAAATCATAATCAGCCGTAGGAATAGGATCTTGCCAAATCAATTCTTCTTTAGGAACTTCTGAACCTAAATATAAAGATTTTGGTCCCATATCTCTATGCGTTAATTTGAACCATGCTCTTGCGAATGCATCTTCAAACTCGGCATGATTATCTCTAAAACGTTTTGAAATTGCTAAATAATCTGGAAACATTTTCAAAGCCATATCTGCAGTTGTCATCATCAAGTCTTTCTTTTTTGATGCGTCATGAGCAGAAGGTGCCATATCTGCATTAGATGCAGCAGTTGGTTTCCATTGATTTGCTCCAGCAGGACTCTTTGTTAATTCCCAATCATAATCTAATAAAACTCTGAAATAATCGTGATCCCATTTATCTGGATTTGGTGTCCAAGCACCTTCAATACCACTAGTAATTGTATCATCTCCTTTTCCAGTTCCAAAAGTATTTTTCCAACCTTTACCTTGTTCTTCTATAGATGCTCCTTCAGGTTCCCTTCCAACATATTTGTCTGGATCTGCTGCGCCATGTGCTTTTCCAAAAGTATGTCCACCTGCAACCAAAGCAACAGTCTCTTCATCATTCATAGCCATACGAGCAAAAGTTTCACGAATATCTATTGCCGATTTTAATGGATCTGGAACTCCGTTTGGTCCTTCAGGATTCACATAAATCAATCCCATTTGAACAGCTCCAAGAGGATTTTCTAAATCTCTATCTCCAGTATATCTTTTATCTCCAAGCCATTCTGTTTCTGCTCCCCAATAAATATCTTGCTCTGGCTCCCAAACATCTGCTCTTCCACCACCAAAACCAAAAGTTTCTAATCCCATTGATTCAATTGCACAATTTCCTGCAAGAATCATTAAATCTGCCCAAGAAATTTTCTGACCATACTTTTGTTTGATAGGCCACAATAGTAAACGTGCCTTGTCTAAGTTTCCATTATCTGGCCAACTGTTTAGCGGAGCAAAACGTTGAGATCCTGAACCTGCGCCACCACGACCATCTTGAATTCTATATGTACCAGCACTATGCCAAGCCATTCTAACAAATAAACCACCATAATGACCATAATCTGCTGGCCACCAATCTTGTGAGTCTGTCATTAATTTATATAAGTCTTCTTTTAAAGCTTTTAAGTCAAGTGATTTAAATGCTTTTGTATAATCAAAATCTGGATTCATAGGATCAGATTTTGATGAATTTTGACGAAGTATATTTAACTTCAACTGATTTGGCCACCATTCTTTGTTTGATGTTCCACCTCCAGCACTTTGTTTTTGTCCTCCATTCATATAAGGACATTTGCTTATATCTCCACTATTGTTATCCATACTATTTATTGATTTAAGTAAAATTCGTTTACAAATTTAAACATTTTTCAACGGAATTATATAAATGTAGATTGTATATTTTTATTTCTTTATAGAGAATGTCTATGTTGGTTGAAGATGAAAGTATATTAGTAATTTTACAACAAACCATTTTTTTTCTCAATATAATAAACTTAGAATTGTAACTTCGCCAATTCTAAGACTAACCATTGAATTTAAGTAATTACACATCAGAATTTAAAGCAAACTTAAAATTATCAGCGCCAGTAATTATGGGGCTGTTAGGTCATACTTTTGTTGGTTTTATAGATAATATAATGGTTGGTCAATTAGGTCCAGCACACCTTGCAGCTGTATCTCTTGGTAACAGTTTTGTGTTTGTTGGTATGTCTTTAGGAATTGGTTTCTCAACTGCAATTACCTCTTTAACTGCTGAAGCTGATACAGAAAATGATGCTGTAAAAGCAAAGTCAGTTTTTAAAAACGGCTTGTTTTTATGTACTGTTTTAGGATTGTTGGTTTTTTTGGGAGTATTACTCGCCAAACCGCTAATGTATTCTATGGATCAGCCAGAAGAAGTGGTAGAATTAGCAATTCCGTATTTAAATTTAGTTGCATTCTCATTATTTCCTTTAATTGTCTTTCAAGGATTTAAACAATTTGCAGACGGTTTATCAATGACACGTTATCCAATGTATGCAACTTTGATTGCCAATGTTGTAAACGTAATACTAAACTATATCTTAATCTTTGGGAAATTTGGTTTTCCTGAAATGGGAATCATTGGTGCAGCTTATGGAACTTTAGTTTCTCGTTTTACAATGTTATTATATTTATGGTGGTTGTTGAGAGGAAAAGAGAAGTCAAAAGCATTGGTAAGCAATATAAAATTATTTGTTTTAGACAGTGTTGTGATTAAAAAAATATTGAGTTTGGGTTTCCCAAGTGCCATGCAAATGCTATTTGAAGTTGCTATTTTTACTGCTGCAATTTGGTTGAGTGGAACGCTAGGGAAAAATGCACAAGCTGCAAATCAGATTGCATTAAACTTGTCTTCAATGACCTTTATGGTTGCAATGGGATTAGGAGTTGCAGCAACAATACGTGTTGGAAATCAGAAAGGACTACAAAATTTTAAAGAGTTACGAAGAATTGCATTCTCTATCTTTTTTCTTGTCATTTTACTTGATATTTTCTTTGCAATAATTTTCCTTGTATTTAGAGATTTCTTACCAACATTATATCTTGATTTAAATGATACAGCCAATTTTATAGACAATACAGAAGTAATTGCAATTGCAACAAAACTATTACTTGCAGCCGCAATTTTTCAAATTTCTGACGGAATTCAAGTGGTGGTTTTGGGTGCGCTTCGAGGATTACAAGACGTTAAGATTCCAACAATAATGACATTTGTTTCTTATTGGATGATAGGTTTCCCTGTGAGTTATTACTTAGGGCAACCAGAACGCTATGGTAGTTTTGGAATCTGGCTTGGTTTATTGGCAGGGCTTACAGTTGCCGCAATATTACTATCTTTGCGATTCAATTATTTAACAAACAAACTAATTATAAAAAAACATGGAACTACCTAAATATTTAATGGGTGATAATTCAGATCATCAAGATGCAATCTATATTATTCACACAGAATATCCACGATTTATTATCAATTTGGTAGATGATGAAATTGAATGGTTTGAATCCTTAGAGCGAACAGACGAAGAGGAACTATCAATACAAGTTGCAACATTGATTGAAGAAGCAAGTGCTTTTTATGATCGTGAAATGGAACAATTTCAAGAATAATTACTTCGCTGCTTGTACCAATTCTAATTTATTGATATTGGCTTTTGTAGTAAGAAAACCATAGTTGATAGTAGCAATATTTTTTTCAACTTTTTCAATAGTTCCGGTCGATGTACCATCTATTAAACGGACTTTATCATTTGGTTTAAAAATATAGTCTGATTTTTGTTTCTCTATTTTTTTAGCGATTTCTTTTTTCACTTCTCGTACTTCTTCAACTTTTACGAGAATCTCTTTTTCAATCTTTTCGAATGTTGCTTTTTTCTCTTTAGCAACAACTTTAATTTTTTTCTTTTCTGATTTCGTTTTCTTTATTGGTGGATTTTTCTTCAGATACTTTGCACGTTCAATTGTTGCCCATTTTGTGAATTCAGCAATTAATTCTTTTTTATTGTTTGTCTGAAAAAACTTATTTGCCAATTCATTTATTTTTCTTCCAGTAACCAACATTCGTTGATTGGTATCATATAACTCTTGAAAAAGTTCAAGTTTATGCTGTATTTTATCTTGCTTTTCTGATAAATTTTCTGAATGCTCTTTTGCTTTATCTTGCTCTTTTTCAAGGCCTTCAGATGTTTTTTGAAGTTTATTTCTTTCTTTTTGAAGTTTTGATATCGTTTTATCTAGACGTATTTTTTCTCCTTCTACTTTCTTTTTTGCACGATTGATTAAACTATATGGAATACCATTTTTTTGCGCTACTTCAAAAGTAAATGAGCTTCCAGCTTGACCAATAAAAAGTTTAAAAAGTGGCTCTAAACTGCGTTCATCAAACTGCATATTAGCATTGGCTACGTTCTCTAATTCGTTGGCTAAAACTTTAAGGTTTGCATAATGCGTTGTAATAATTCCGAAGGCTTTTTTCTCATAAAATTCTTCTAAGAAAATTTCTGCCAAAGCACCACCAAGTTCAGGATCAGATCCAGTACCAAATTCATCAATAAGGAAAAGTGTTTTGTCGTTACATTTCTTTAAAAACTGGCGCATATTTTTTAAACGATAACTATAAGTACTTAGTTGGTTTTCAATAGATTGATTGTCGCCAATATCCGTAAGAACTCTATCAAAAATTGTTGTGCTACTTTTCTCATCAACAGGAATTAGAATTCCGCTTTGAATCATCACTTGTAATAAACCAATTGTTTTAAGTGTGATACTTTTTCCTCCAGCATTTGGACCAGAAATCACGATGATTTGTTGCTGCTCGTTCAGTTCTAAAGTTTGAGGAATAGTTTTGAGTTTATTCTCCTTATTTTTTTCTAATAGAATAGGATGGAAGGCGTTCTTAAAATATACTTTCTTGTCAGTAGTGATTTTTGGTAAAATTGCATTGATTTGATGTGCATATTTTGCTTTTGCGCCAATCAAATCTAAATCTGTAAGATATGTTTGATATTGAACTAAAAGCGGCTTGAAAATTCGTAATTCATCAGTAAGCATTTTTAGAATTAAAATAACTTCTTGCTTTTCTTCAAAGATTAAATTTTCTAATTCACGTGTATATTGTAAAGTTGCTTGAGGAGCAATATATGTGATACTTCCTGTTTTAGAAGTTCCTAAAAGAGCGCCTTTTATTTTCTTTCTATACATTGACTTTACAGCCAAAACACGTTGATTTTCAACAACAGATTCTCGAATATCATCTAAATATCCTGCACTGTGAAATTTACTTAGTGCTCTGCTAAAACTCTCGTTTATCTGACTACGTGTGCGAGTAATTTCTTTGCGTATTTGTTTCAAATTCGGTGATGCTTTATCATCAACTTCACCAAACGAAGTTATTATTTTTTTGATGCTATCAATATGCATCGTTGTGAATTCAACTTCTTGAGAATGTTGAAATAAAATTGGGTAAATTTCTTTAAATTTTTTAAGAAATTTCAATTGTTCATTAACAGTTTCTGATATATTTAAAACCTTGAGGAAACCTTCTGGATTTAAATAGCTATTTTCAATATCTAATAAACTTATTTCCTTTGAAATATCATCAAAAGAATGGTTTGGAATACGATTATCATTGGCAAACGAAGTCAAATATTCGTCTACTTTTTTGAGTTCAGCAAATAAAATTTCATTTTTAAGAAATGGCTTTATATTTTGCGAAGCCTTTCTGCCTAAATCAGAAACACAGAAAGTTTCAACACGTTGTAAAATAGTGTCAAACTCTAAATCGTTTAATGTTTTTTCTGATATTGTTATTGCCAAAATTGTATCTTTGAATCGGATGTAAAAGTAATTAGAATATTTAAAAAGGTTCTAATTATTATGTTCTAATGTCATTCCTGCGAAGGCAGGAATCCATAAACAAGAAAATAAATGAAAACAGTCCATCAATACTATGTTTATATCTTGGCAAGTAAGATTCGAGGAACTTTATATATTGGTATGACAAATGACTTGCAAAGAAGAGTTTATGAGCATAAAATTGGAATTAAGAGTAGTTTTACTAAAAGATATGGTGTTTCCAGATTAGTGTATTTTGAAACTTTTCAAAATATTGATGAAGCAATAGTTAGAGAAAAGAATTTAAAAAAATGGAAAAGAGATTGGAAAATTAAATTAATTGAAGAGGATAATTTACGTTTGCTTGACCTTGCTAATGATTGGTATGATAATATTTTAACAGATTAGTATGGATTCCTGCCTTCGCAGGAATGACAAAATAAAAGCAATATGAACCAAAAAATAACCGAAAGTTGGAAACCAATCTTACAGAAAGAATTTGAAAAGCCATATTTCAAGGATTTAATGACTTTTGTGAGGTCAGAATATAATGAACATCAATGTTTTCCGCCAGAAAATCAACTATTTTCTGCTTTTGATTTCTGTTCGTTTGATGACTTGAAAGTAGTAATTATTGGGCAAGATCCATATCATGATAACGGACAAGCAAATGGATTGTGCTTTTCTGTAAATGACGGAATGAAGCATCCGCCTTCACTCAAAAATATATTTAAAGAAATTGAAACAGATTTAGGGAAACCAACTCCAGAAAGTGGTAATCTAGATCGTTGGGCAAAACAAGGAGTTTTGTTACTCAACGCAACTTTGACTGTTCGTGCACACGATGCAGGAAGTCATCAAAAGAATGGTTGGGAACAATTTACAGATGCTGTAATTCAAACTATTTCAGAAAATAAAAAAGATATCGTTTTCTTACTTTGGGGAGGATTTGCAAAGAAAAAAGGTAATAAAATCGATAAAAAAAAACATTGTGTTCTTGAGAGCGGACATCCTTCTCCTTTAAGCGCAAACCGTGGGTATTGGTTTGGAAATAAACACTTTAGCGAATCGAATAAATATCTATCTGAGAAAGGTTTAAATACTATTATTTGGTAATTAATTCTTTTGCTATAAGATGTCTTTCAGCGCATCATCCAATTTACCATATTGAAATTCAAAACCAGTTTTTTTAATTTTTTCTGATGAAACACGGCTTCCATTCAATAATATAGAACTCATTTCTCCGAATAATAGTTTGATTGCAAACTTAGGAACGTTTGGCAATAATAAAGGGCGATTTATTATTTCAGCAATATTTTTGGTGATTTGGTTGTTTGAAATATGCTCTGGAGCAACGCCGTTAAAAACTCCTTCTAATTCTTTGTTAATTAAAATATGGCGAAAAATATTTGACAAATCTTGAATATGAATCCAAGGCATATATTGCTCTCCTGTTCCAACTCCAGAACCAGCACCAAGTTTTATAGGCTGCACAATTTTTTTAAGTGCTCCATCATTTTTTGCAAGAATAATTCCGACTCTAACAATCGCAACTCTATTTGCAATATTATTAGTTTTAAAGTTATGCGCTGATTTTTCCCATTTATCACAAACATCACTTAAAAAATCATTTCCGTTTGGACTTTCTTCATCAAAAATTTGTTCGCTAGTTTTAGTTCCATAATAACCAATCGCAGAAGCCGAAATAAATGTATCAATAGTCAATTTATGTTCTTTCAACTTTTCTAGAATAAGATTTGCAGTGTCAATTCGGCTAGAATAAATACCTTTTTTAACTGTTTTTGTCCATTTTTCTGATATTGTAGAACCGGCAAGATGAATAATGGTATCAACACCTTTCAACGCTTT
>CALIIP010000185.1 GCA_938018045.1 uncultured Flavobacteriaceae bacterium | reverse complement strand
CCTCCTTTAACGTCAGTAATAGTTAATGTAGATACTCTACCGTTTTCCAACCAAAAATTTCTATTTTCTTTTTCTGAGTGTTTTTTATAAAGACTTAATACTGTTTCGTTGAAATTAACTTTTTTTGTTTCTTTACTAAAGTTATAAATAAAAGCCTTGCTAAAACGTCCATATCTAGCCGATCCATTAAAATAAACTCCTGCTTGACCTTCAGCATTAAAAAAACAATTAGTACATTTAAAAGGAAAATTAATTCCATAATCACTTAATGAATCACCGGAAAAATACTCTCCGTCCCTTTTTATTCCCTCTACAATTACTGATCGTTGACTTATAACAACATTTAACCCTGAAGTCACTTCTGTAAACGCAATAGCTTCACCATAAATACCACTCTCTGTTTCGAATTGCTTTGTGAAATTAGGTTGATATTCCTTTTGTGAATAGCATAGTTTTGAAAAGACAGTAAGAAATAAAATTATGATTATTTTATTAAAATAGTTAGAGTATTTTTTTTGCATAAATTGTATTTTTTATAAAATTAGGATAATTTTTATTTAATTCAAAATAGTTGCATCAATCTACAATCCCATCATACGCTTGATTAGCGATAATTTTTTCTCAGAATGCGGATAATATTTTATGTTAGCTTCAAATAAGTTTGATTTATCTAATATACTTTTATAATGTGAAAACGCTTTAAAACCTTCTTCTCCATGATAGGATCCCATTCCGCTTTCACCAACACCCCCAAAACCAAAATGACTGTTAGAAATGTGCATTACTGCATCGTTTACACAACCTCCGCCAAAAGAAATTTCGTTAAATATTTTATTTTTAGTGGTGTTTTCTTCTGTAAAAATATAGCAAGACAAAGGCTTAGGCATTGACTTTACTATATCTATAGTTTCTTGAAGATTATTATATGTTATAATTGGCAAGATTGGACCGAAAATCTCTTCTTCCATAATTTTATCTTCAAACAAAACATCAGATAGGATTGTTGGCTCTATATGTCGTTTTTCAAGATTATGCTTACCTCCAAAATAAATTTTATCAGCATCGATCATAGAAATTAAGCGTTCTGTATTTTGTGTATTTACAATTTGCACATAGTTTCCATTATCAATTGAAAAATGAGATTTTTTAATTTCTGACACTAATAAACCTAAAAATTCTTCTTTGATTGATTCATCAACCAATAAGTAATCCGGAGCAATACAGGTTTGTCCAGCATTTATGAATTTTGCCCAAATAAGACGTTTGGCTGTCATTTTTAAATTTGCTGTTTTGGTAATAAAAGCAGGACTTTTACCTCCTAATTCCAGCGTTACAGGAGTTAAGTGTTTTGCTGCTGCTTGATATACAATTCTACCAACGGTAGTGCTACCTGTAAAGAAAATTTTGTCAAATTTCTCGTTGAGTAATGCTGTAGTTTCTGGAATTCCTCCTTCTACAACTTTAAAATAACTAGGATCAAAATTCTCATTTATGATTTTCGCGATGGCAGCACTTGAATTTGGTGCAATTTCACTAGGTTTTAAAACGACAGTACAACCTGCAACAATAGCTGAAACAGCAGGAGCAAAGGAGAGTTGGTATGGATAATTCCATGCACCAATAACAAGCGAAACACCTAAGGGTTCAGGTATTATATAACTCTTTCCAGGAAGATTGGTTAAATTGGTACGTTTTCGTTTATGACGAGACCATTTGCCAACTTTCTTTATTGCTTCTTTAATATCACTATATACAAGTGCCAATTCTGTAGTAAAAGTATCAAATTCAGATTTTTTAAAGTCTTTGTATATTTCATCCATCAAAAATTGCTCATTTGCTTTAATGACTTTATAAAGTTTCTGAAGTTGTTGTTTTCTAAACGCAATACTCTTGGTTGCATTGGTGTTAAAAAAGTCTCTTTGAGATTGAATAAGTTGCTGCATAATTATATTGAAAGATATTCAAGCAAGTTACAATAAAATTAAAAAAAGTATACTTTCTTTTAAAAAAGAATTAATTTGGCTTCATCATAATTATCCAACCAAAATAATACTATGTATACTAAAAAAACTTTTACTATTTCTCAAATGGCATGGTGGACACGCTATGAAACATTTGTTTTTATAGCAATTATTGTTGCTTTTGTTTCTGCTTATTTCTTTTTTGATTTGACATGGCTTAAAATCCCATGGACTCCTATATCTTTAATTGGAACTGCTGTTGCATTTATTATTGGTTTTCAAAATAATGCTGCGTATGATAGAATATGGGAAGCACGTAAAATTTGGGGAGGAATTGTAAATACTTCAAGAACCTTTGGTGTGTTTGTTCAAGATATGGTAAATAATGAATATACAGATAAACCAGTTGACGAAGTAATTCTTAAAAAAGAGATTAAATCATTAACCTATCGCCATATTGCTTGGATGACAGCATTGCGTCATTCAATGAGAGCTTCTAAACCTTGGGAAACAACTTCTGAACATAAAACAAATCAAGAATATGGTGTTCGGCCACCAGAAAAGGATGCTACTTTAGAAGTTGATTTAAAACCATATATTTCAGATAGTGATTATAAGTATGTAATGAGTAAAAATAATAAGCAAACGGCCTTATTATATTTGCAGTCTCATCATTTAAAAAAGCTAAAAGAAGATGGCGTAATTTGGGAATTTTCATTTTTAGAATTAGAAGGTGTTGTTCAAGAATTATTTACGCTACAAGGGAAGAGTGAGCGTATTAAAAACTTTCCTTATCCTAGACAATATGCAACTATGAACCATCTGTTTATGTGGGCTTTTGTGCTGTTATTGCCTTTGGCTTTAGTTCCTCAATTTGCTGAAATAGGAATTGCTATGCTTGATAAAAACCCAATCATTGGAAAGTACTTTGTTTGGTTTACGATTCCATTTTATGTGATTGTTGCTTGGATTTTTCATACAATGGAACGCATAGGTAGAACAGGAGAAAACCCTTTTGAAGGTACTGCCAATGATGTGCCGATTTCTACAATTTCTAGAGGGATTGAGATTGATTTAAGACAGAATTTAGGAGAAACTGATGCTGAAATTCCTAAGCAATTTGAATCGAAATTGAATACGGAGTTTTAGAGATTATATTTTAAATAAAATCATGAAGTTTAGAACAATAATAATAATAATTTTAATTGGTCAGTCTTGTTTTTCTCAACAATTAACTAAAAAAGGGTTTAAAAATATCATCAAGGAATCTAGAAAAGAAATAAGAAAGCTTGGCAATGCTTATTATTCGAAAATTATTTCAAACAATAAAGACAGTATTTTTTTTAACTCGAAAAAAGTTAAAATATATACAAGCATTGAAATTGCTAAGGAAAAAGAATATTGTCGAACAGTTGAATTAAGATTTGTTAATGCTAAAAAAGCAATTTTTATTGACTGCCAAAACTGTACAGAACCCTCTTCTTGTTATGTGTATACGGATAAAAATATTTATAAATATAGAATCAAAGAAATAGATAATGAATTATATATTTTCTTTACTAACAAATACAATGAAATTAATTTTAAAATCGCCTCTTTTAAAAAAGATAAATTAAGTTGGAGGAAGTATTATGAAATTGAATTTCATAGGGTAAAACAAATTCATTATCGTTAATTATTATTAAAGTTTTTAACTCTTACAACTTCTCAGCCAAATAACTTGCCGTAAAACTCTCTTTGTTTTTTACCAATTCTTCTGGAGTTCCTTGAAAAATGAGTTCGCCTCCTTTTTTACCACCTTCCTTCCCAAGATCAAGGATATAATCAGCACATTTTATGAGTTCGATATTGTGCTCAATCAC
>CALIIP010000184.1 GCA_938018045.1 uncultured Flavobacteriaceae bacterium | reverse complement strand
GCTCTTCTTACATGAATCCCAGCACCAAAACTTGGTCTAGGTAATACGTCACCAACTACCATGAAGTGTCCAGCGTGAACGCCGACTTCCCACATGTGTTTAGGTTGTGCATTAAATTTGAGATTAGCTCGTGCGTTTCCGCTGTCTTGAGCTGTTACTGTAGTGAGTAAGAAGAGACAAAAAATGCTTGTCAGCAGAGAATAAATCTTTCTTGTCATAGGGTAAATTACTTTGATGATTAACAAATAGATTTTTGACTAATATAAAATTAATCTATGAATAAAGAGTGCAAAAGTAATGCAATTCTTAAATGTCACAAATTAAAACAAAAGTTCTTTTAAAAAATCGTTCTAATTTAGTATAAATCTCCTCTTATTCAAAGGCAATTATATTAGAATTAACGATTTTGATAAATATTAACTGATTTATTTTGAGATACGGGATAATATCTAATCTTGGATTAAAATAAAGTCGCAAATTTAGATGTAAAATATTTATCACATATAAAAAATTGAAACCCAATAGTTAGATATTAATAAAGCGTGATTTTGGTGGATAGTGTGAAGCAGGTATTGAAAATCAAAGAAAAGAAAAATATTCATCAAAATGATGAAATTCTAGAACTTTTTCAAAAGACAATTGACTTAGTTTCCTTGTATTCAATACTTATCTTAAAAATCCAATAGAATAAAATTTATTCTATGCAATTTTAACTCCTCAAATGAATTAGGTTACAATTTGTTCTAAGTCCTATTTGGGGGTAAAATTTGGGCTTTATTTAATTGAAAAAAGTTCTTTTACTTTTTCAAGATTATGTTTTTTTAATTGGATGATTTTATTGTATCTAACAATTTCTACGCCTAATTTACTAGGTTTTAAGAAAAATGTTTCATTATGAAGCATCTTACTCTCTTGTTAGACGAATTCACATCCTATAAAGTAACATTCAATAACTGTTCCACTTATTATAATTTATTGTTATTTGTAAAAATAAAATATAATATAGATTCGTTTTTCAACATTCCACGCTTTTCAAATAGCATTAAATCCCTACTTTTGCGAAAATTTTAATAAATGATAAATAATTGGTTTTCACCTGTAGATACTAAAGAATTAAATAATTTTAGCAAGCTAAAGAACTCTCAGTTTGGTAAAAAGATAATTTTACATGATAATAATTCTCCACTTGATCTATCTAATACTCATATTGCTATTATAGGGGTAGGCAACAAAGAAGCTAATACCATTAGAAATATTTTATACTCCACTAGTTTTCCTTTTAAAAAATTAAATATTGTAGACCTTGGTAATGCAAGAAAAACGGAAGGAACCTTTCTAACTCCTATATTAAAAGAACTTCTACAAAGTAATATTTTTCCAATTATACTTGGACAAGAAGATGAATATGCCTTATCTCAATATCATGCCTACCAATATCGAAAACAACTTATTAATATGGTTCTGGTTGATGAAAAAATTAATTATAATAATCCCAGAAACAAACGCCAAACTTATCTGAATAAAATAATTGATAGCCGAACTTCTCATTTATTTAACTTGAGTGTATTGGGATATCAATCTCACTTTACAGCTCCGGAAGTGTTCAAAGTTTTAGATAAGAATAATTACGAAGCTATCCGTTTAGGAAAATTAAAAGATAATATTGAGTTTGCTGAACCTATCATTCGAGATGCTGATATGATGTGTTTTAACTTAAACGCGATTCGCTACTCTGAATGCCCCGGAGTAAACGATCCAACTCCTAGTGGTTTCTTTACTGAAGAAGCTTGTCAAATAGCTAGATATGCTGGGATATGCGAAAAAATTTCATCCATAGGTTTTTATGGATACCAATCTGATCTGGATATTAATCAACAGTCAGCACATGTAGCAACTCAACTAGTTTGGTATTGTATTGATGGCTTTTATCATCGGAAAAATGATTATCCAAAATCAACTGATGGACTAATTGAATACATCGTTGATACTAAAAATACAGCCTACTCACTTACTTTCTGGAAAAGTGAAAAAACAGGAAGATGGTGGATGCAAGTACCTATTAAAACTAAAAAGAAATTAGATCGACATAAGCTTATTCCTTGTTCTTATTTAGATTACCAAATGGCTTGCAGAGAGGAACTCGCTGAACGCTTATTAAATGCTTTTAGACGATTTTCTTAATTGAATTATATACCAAGAATGTCAATGATTTAAGTAAGGAGTTCTTCTAATTTGATTCCTCTTGACCCCTTAATTAAAAAATGGGTTTCTTGAAAATCTTTTTTAGCAAAACTCTCTTTTAAATTATTGACATTTTCAAAATGCTGAACACCGTCTATCTTTACTTTTGAAAACTCCTTTCCAATTAAAATAACTTGATCAAGTTTCAGTTCAATTGCTTGTTGGGCAATTTTCACATGTTCTTCATCACTAAACTTACCCAACTCTAGCATATCTCCTAAAATAGCGATCTTTTTATTTGCATCTACTTGTCCAAAATTAACCAAAGCATTTTTCATACTCGTAGGATTAGCGTTGTAAGCATCAAGAATAAAGGTGTTTGTTGCTTTTTTAACTACTTGAGATCGATTATTCGATGGAATATAATTCTCTATCGCTTCCTTGATTCGCTTTGGACGAACTCTAAAATATCTTCCTATCGATACCGCAGTCATAATATTATTGAAATTATAATGTCCTATTAATTGACTTTGAATAGAAATGATTTCCTCACTATTATCCAAAAAACCAACTTTGACAAAAGGAGACTCTTGAAATAGGATCGTTTCATAAGGTGCCTCTAATGGATCAGGATTCTTATTCTTTTTATAAAAAACTCTTTTGGAAATTCCTTCAGAAAGTTCAGATAAAAATGGTTCATCCATATTTACAAAAGCAACTCCATTTTGCCATTCAATAAATTTATATAATTCAGATTTCCCTTTTTTAACTCCTTCAATTCCACCAAACCCTTCTAAGTGTGCTTTTCCAATATTGGTAATAATTCCATGAGTCGGTTCTACAATTTTACATAAAGAATCGATCTCTTCTATATGATTAGCTCCCATTTCAATAATAGCTACTTCATGTTCTGGTGTCAATTCAAGTAAAGTCAATGGCACGCCAATATGGTTATTCAAATTTCCTTTGGTAAAATGACAACTATATTGGCTGTTTAAAACAACAGAAATTAATTCTTTAGTAGTAGTTTTTCCATTAGACCCTGTAATTGCAATGATTGGAATGATCATTCTTCTTCGATGAAAAGTAGCTAGTTTTTGTAACGTCGTAAGTACATCATCTACCAAAACTGTTTCATCGCCTTTCTTATATTTCTCTTCATCAATAATGGCATATGCGGCTCCTTTTTGAATAGCTTCTTGCGCATATTCATTCCCATTAAAGTTATCTCCTTTCAAGGCAAAAAATAAACATCCCGCTTCAATCTTTCGACTGTCAGTTATTACTTTTAGATGTTTTTGAAAAAGAGTATAAATAAATTCTATTTCATCCATTTTAAAAAAATTTTATTCTTTTTTACTTTCACAATAACCAAAAAAAGTCCCTACATTCAAGGAATGTAGAGACTTTTTTTCAAAGTTATTAAAGAAACTATTTATATTTTCTTTTTACTTTTTTACGTTTGATCTTAAATTTATTTCCACCAGTATCTTCGTTTCCTTCTGGACCACCTGTTCTAGTCATCGCACAACGGAAACCAATAGTTCGATCTGATTTATCTTCTTCTTTAAATCTTCTAGCACCTGGAGCTAACCAATAAGCTCTATCAGCCCAAGATCCTCCTTTAATTACTCGCGCTTTATCACTAATCAAAGTTGTTACTCCATAGTTATAAGATGCTTCAGATTCTTCATCACCATCAAGGTAGTTATAAACTTGACCTCTTTTATAGTTCTCACGACTTGCAGCTTCATCATCTTCAACATATCTGTATCGGATTCGACCTAAACTATCTTTT
>CALIIP010000183.1 GCA_938018045.1 uncultured Flavobacteriaceae bacterium | reverse complement strand
AGAAATTGCATTTCCTCCATACGGTTGTGTTCTAACAATGGATTATGACGGAGAGATTAACTTTTTAAATAACATCACAAAATTTAAAGAATACGATTTTGATAAAAAAACCGATTTGACTGTGACTATGTTTCAATTACCAACTTATATGCCTTTTCCTTTAGACTATCGAACTAAAGAAAAAGTTGAAGTTGATATTGAAGACGGAATTGAGGCTTCAGAAAGAATGGAAAAAGAATTGGAATCAAGAAAAGCGGATAAAAAACCAGCAGCTAACAATGGCTATAGCAAATAGGGCATAAAGTGCTATATTTAAAGGCTTGGGCATGTTTGCTAAGTCCGCCAAATCTTTTGGATTTGGCAATTAAAAAAGAAAAGATAATTACAAAACAAAAAGCTCTGGCTCGCAGACCAGACGGAAACGAAAAGTTTCCTTGCCTGCCCTACTTGCCATAGCCGAACCGTTGGCAACAAGCTAAAAAACACCATCAACTAACAATATTTTTCAACAACAGAATCACCCCAATCTGCAATAGACTGAATTAGCGGAATTAAAGTTTTACCGAAATCAGTTAGAGAATATTCAACTTTTAAAGGTGGTTTAGATGTATAGACCTTTCTTTTGATTATCCCATCTTCTTCTAAAGTCTTTAACTGTAAACTTAAAGTTCGTTCGGTTACAGATGGCATTTCCTTTCGTAATTCATTATAACGTAAAGTCTTTCCAATCAAGTGGAATAAAATTACTGTTTTCCACTTTCCACCAATAATTCCCATTGTTAAGCTTGCACAGCAAGGGTATTCTCTTCCTTTAAATTTAAGCATAAATATTTTTTTAACGACACAAAAATACAACACTATACATAATAATACAACTATACTTTTTACAGTTTAATTTTATCGGTTTAATATTCTGATTATCATGTATTTATAATTCCATTACTATACTATCATTTTCGACCGTTATTGTGTAACTAAACTACTATACTTACTTTTGTCACTATAATAATTATAGTTAAATAAAAATAGAAAACATGAGTTTTATAAAATCAATACAAAATCGATATACAACTAAAAAGTACAATCCGACCAAAAAAATAGAAATTGAAAAAATTGAAGAATTAAAAGCGATTTTACATTTAAGTCCATCATCAATAAACAGTCAGCCTTGGAAATTCACTTTTGTTTCAAACAAAGAAACCAAACAAAAACTTTCGGAAGTATCTTGGCTAAACACAAGCAAAGTAATTGACAGCGATACTGTTGTAGTATTTAGCAGAATAAACAATATTGACTTATTCGAAAATCAAATTGAACAAGAACTGCCAAAAGGAGCAGTAGACTATTACAAAGAATTTATAAAGCCTCAAACGGACGAGCAAATCAAATCTTGGTTTGACAAACAAGTTTACTTGGCTTTAGGTGTTTTTTTAAGTGCTTGTGCCGAAATGGAAATTGACGCCACACCAATGGAAGGAGTTGAACCCAAAAACTATGACAAAATACTAAATCAGACAGACTATTCTACTCTTATGGCTGTTGCAATTGGTTATAGAGACTTTGAAGATTTTAATCAACCAAGCAAAAAACCAAAATCAAGAAGAGATATTAATAAAGTAATAAAAACAATATGAAGAAAATAGTAATCGCATTAGGAATAAGTATGCTTTTTATTATGTGTACAAATCCAAAAAAAGAAAACAAATCAAATAATATAAACACAGAAATTATGAGCAATCAAAAATTAACAATAGTTGCAAGAATTGTAGCTAAACCAGAAAAAAGAGAATTAGTAAAAAGTGAACTACTAAAGCTAATTGAAATAACAAGAGCTGAAAAAGGTTGTATCAACTACGACTTACACCAAGACAATGAGAATGAAAATCTATTTTTGTTTTTTGAGAATTGGGAAAATAGAGAATTATGGCAAACTCATATGAACAACAAACATTTAGCTGATTATATGAAAGCAACAGATGGAGCTGTAGAAGAATTCATACTAAACGAAATGACAAATATTAAATAGAAAAGCCAGTTGCCAACAATGTATAAAAGTAATAGCGGTTTGGGTTTTTATCCAAACCGTTTTTGTGTTTAATCAAGTATATTGTCATCCGAAAGATAGTTGCATTTCAATCCGCTACTACCCTTATACTAAACGTTGTACAACATTAGAATGAAAATCAACATTATTATAATAATTAGCCTATTATCTATAAAAGGATTTTGCCAAAAAGACACCACTCTTTTTAAAAAGCAAGAACTTATTATCAACAAAAAAAGCGCATTCTTTAAAGGCAAAGAAATATACAATGCAGAAAGAGATTTAAAAGAATTGACTGAACAAGAAAAAACAGATGAATGTAGTGTGAATTATGAATTTTATAATAATCCACTTTCATTAGTTGGTAATTATTATAGTTATGAATCTGGAGAAGGAGGAGTTATTGCTTGCGGAGTTCCTGGTAATTCTTTAAATGTTCTAACTATAGATTTGGATAACAATAAAGCGATTTCCTTGTCAGATATTTTTTTGGAAGAGAGTATTATTAAAGCACTTAAAGATGATAATTGGATAAAGAAAAATATGGACGAAAGAAAAATAGATTTTCAATCAATCAATTCTTTTGAAGTTTTTATGGACACTATTAATAGCTTAGGTTATGTTAAATTTAAATCGAATAGTTTTGCTGTTTTAGGTTATAATAAAAAAAATGGATACGTATCGGTTAGACTAGTTGGAGAAGAATATATGGGATTTAATCATAATAAACATTTACAGTTAGGTCTATGGGTAAAACCAAAAGAATCGTACAAGGAATTATTTAAAAATAAAATTCACTTTACAGTAGGTGATTACAAAAGCGGATTGAAAAAATAACGTTGTACAACAAAACCTATAAACAATACGGGCTTAGGGCTAAATCGAAAAGTTTGTGTATTTTATGAAGTCCGCAAAATCTTTGGGATTTTGCTTTGGACAGGAAAAGAAAAAACAAAACAAAAAGATTTTGCTATGTGCATGACGAAAAGCAAACGCTAGTTTGCTCCCGTACTGTTCATAGCTCAAGCGTTACCACACATATGCACAAAAAAACCACATACTTATTTTGTCTAACTCTATTACTGGTTAATTTTTTTGGTTTCAGCCAAGAAATTAAACGTTCTGATATTATTGGAAAATGGAAATATTCAAAAAAAACCAAGATTGAAGGAATGGATTTGGATTCAATTAAAGCACCTTTTGAAGCATGGGGTATTGAGGTAGATTTGGATAACATGCCATACTACGATTTTGAATTTTCAGAATCTAGTTATAAAGAATTCCAACCTGAAGAAACAATATCAGGACTTTGGGAACTGTCTGAAAATAGTGCCGTAATTAAGGTTAACATTGAATGCCCTGTAGATTTAATTGAAGATTATAGAAGACAGTCCACTCCCATGGAAGAAATCGATGGTAAAACATACTATTCAGAGCCAAATATGATTCAAACGTCTGGGATTAAGAACAATAAATGGACAAAACAAATAGCAAACTATTTAGTTGAGTTTCAAAAAGAATAACGATGCTTGAGGACTTAAAACAAACGCAAAAGTTTCGTAGATGGACTTGCCAAAATTGAGAATAAAACTTTTTGCATATAAAATTGGCAACATCACGGGGTAAATACGTGTGGTAACAAAACCTAAACGTAATGCGGACTTTAGGGCTTAATCGAAAGGTCTGTGTATATTTATGAAGTCGCTAAATCTTATGGATTTAGCTATGGATAAGAAAAAATAAAACTAAACAATAAGCTTTAGCTTCGTGCGCAGACGGAAACGAAAGGTTTCCTTGCCCCCGCACTACGCTTAGCCGAACCGTTAGCCACAATTTTAAAAACAAGGATTAATCTAAAACGTTAAAATTTGGAATTAGAAAAGCAATTTCTCGATGAATCACAAATATTATCAAAAATTGGAAGTTGGTTTTGGGATGTTACCACCAATGAAGTTGTTTGGTCAAAAAACATGTTTAGAGTTTTAGGTCTTGAACCGGATGAATTTAAACCATCATATGAGCTAGCATTTCATTATGTTCATCATTCTGATAAAAAACGATACGAGAAAACACTTACCGATGCGACGCAAAACAAAAAAGAATATTTTTTTGAAAATAAAATAACAAGAAAGGATAATGTAGTTATTTCCGTTATTTCAAGAGGGAAATGCATTTTGGATGAAAACCAAAATTTAATTCAAATGATTGGAACCGTGCAAGATGTTTCAATTCAAAAGGAACTAGAAAAAGTAACGCTAGATAAAAAGAATGCGCAGGAAAGGGATAAAATAAAATCTTTAATTCTTGGATTAATAGCTCACGACATAAATGGTCCGCTTAATCATATAAATAGTTTTAGCGATATGCTTATTGAAAATATTCAAAACAAAAAATTTGAAAATGTTTTAGAATATGGCCATATTATCAATAATTCAACAATTCAAGTTCGTAAAGTATTAGATGTTTTATTAGAATGGGCACTAACAGATACAGAAACGTTTAATCCTGAACTAATTCTCCCAAAAATATTAATCGAGAGCACTATTGAATATCTTAACATTTCGATAAATAAAAAAAACATCGTAATGATCAATAATATAAAAGATGATGTAAACATTTTTGCTGATAAAAATATGTTTACCTCTTTAATTAGAAATATAGTTTCTAATGCCATAAAATATAGTCACAACAAAGGAGTAATTACACTTGAGATACGCAAAGAAATTAACGAAATATTAATTTCAATTACAGATACAGGAACTGGTATAGCACC
>CALIIP010000182.1 GCA_938018045.1 uncultured Flavobacteriaceae bacterium | reverse complement strand
AATACGTAGTGCAGCGAGGAGTGTTATTGGGCGTTATACTCCAGACGATTTGTATTCAACTAAACGTGACGCCATTCAAGTTGAAATTTATGAAGAAACAAAAAAAATACTTGACAAGCAATATGTTCAATTAAATGAGGTGTTAGTAAGAGATGTAACTCTGCCTCCAACTATTAAAGAAGCTATTGAGCGTAAATTGAAGCAAGAGCAAGAATCTTTAGAATATGAATTTAGACTTGAAAGTGCTAGAAAAGAAGCTGAGAAAGTAATTATTGAAGCGAAAGGTAAAGCAGAGTCAAATAGAATCTTAAGTGCTTCTTTAACAGATAAAATTTTACAGGATAAAGGGATTGATGCAACTTTAAAATTAGCTGGATCTCCAAATACTAAAGTAATTGTTGTTGGAGGAGGAGAATCTGGATTGCCTTTGATTCTAGGAGATAACTAAAAAAACATTTTAAATAACATAAAAAATCCAATTGCAAATATTTGCAATTGGATTTTTTTTTAGTACATAATACTTCTTAATCTTTACGAATAGTGCTTCCTTTTTTGATTGCTTTGTGATTTTCATAGCATTCTAAAACAGCTTCTATTACTTGGATATCACTTGCTTTACGGATAAAATAATCAGAGTAGTTACAATCGTCTAATAGCTCATCTAATTCACTTCTACTCAATTCTAGATACTCAAGCATTATTTCACGATTTACTTTCGCATCTAGCATATCACGAATTTCATTGTCTTTTTTAAGTTGTTTTAATCGTTTTAGTTGCTTTGGTTTCTTCCCAAATAAATTATATACAAAATCTATTGGATGAAAGATTGCATCTGTTGCAGAATCATATGTTTTTTGTCTTGGTCTTCCAGTTTCATATGTTTGAGGTAATCCGTTTATATGAATACGTGTAAACTTATCTTTAGGTACATTTCTAGCATCAATCTCTAAAACACCAACCAATTGAATCGATTTTATTCTTACTTCTGCAATTTCTTCTGATTTTTCAAAAAGTGCAATTTCAAGTTCGTTTCCTTTTAATAAATCATTCGTAATTTTTATTTTTACTGATTGAAAACCAATATGAGAAAAGAATATGGTGTCATTAACTTGAGTAGGAACTGTAAAAGAACCATCATTATTACTGATACTCCCTCTAACAGAATTCATATTATAAATATGTGCTCCACTTAATGGTTTTTTATCAAAACCATTTACAAGAACACCTTTTAAATCAATAGTTGGAAGACTAATTTTTTTGATTGAATCACTTGATTTTTCTTGCGAAAATCCTACGGAACCAATACACAAAACGGTGATAAATAATATTTTTCTAAGCATATGCAAGTATATGAATAAATATTTTATGAGAAGTTAAAGTATTGTGAAAACGCTATAAAAATTATTTTTTATAGAAACGAGTTTGAAATGGCTATTTAATACAATAGAAATATTAAGTATAAAAGTCCTTAAAAAAGGAAAAATCTGTTAAACATGTGTCCAACAGATTTATTAGTGCGCGTAACTGGAGTCGAACCAGCACATCCTTGCGGACACAAACCCCTCAAGCTTGCGCGTCTACCAATTCCGCCATACGCGCTTTTAGAAATTATTCTAAACGAAAAAAGTCAAGTAAAAACTCAACTTTTTTAGTGACTTGGCTGGGGCTCGAACCCAGGACCACCTCCTTAAAAGGGAGGTGCTCTACCAACTGAGCTACCAAGTCCTTTTTCTAATAGCGAGTGCAAATATACTGCCTAATATTTAATACACAAACCTATTTTTATAAAATTTTAGCGATATTTGTTTTTTTAATTATTGTTTTATGAAAATAGTTTTACTCGGATATATGGCAAGTGGAAAATCAACTGTTGGGAAAATTCTCGCAAAGCGATTAAACCTGGTTTTTTTTGATTTAGATGCTTATATAGAGACAAGAGAAGAACTTTCTGTGTCTGAAATATTTAAAAATAAAGGAGAAATTTATTTTAGGTTAAAAGAAACAGAGCATCTTCAAAATTTATTGAATTCTGATGCTGATTTTGTGCTCTCTGTTGGAGGAGGAACTCCATGTTATGCCAATAATATTCAATTGATTTCTACAAAATCACAATCATTCTACTTGAATACTTCAATTAATACTCTATATAGCCGCCTAAAAAATGAACGTAAAAAACGTCCATTGATAGCAAGTTTGAATTTGGAAAATTTAAAAGAATTTATTGCAAAGCATTTGTTTGAGAGAAACCCATATTATAATCAAGCAAAATATTCAATTCAAACCGATAATAAAGAGATAGATATTATTGTAGAAGAAATTCTTGATAATTTAATCTAAATATGCAATTATTTTTTTTCCTTTAAATTCAACAGTAATATTACTCTCTGTAGTTGTTGATAAGGAAATACCTTTAAAATCAGCCTTTACAGGATATTTTTTATGATTTCTATTGACTAATACTGCTGTTTTGAATTTTTTTAACGGTACCTCAAGAAAATGTTTTATTGCATATATTAATGTTGTTCCAGAATTTAGGACGTCATCTACTAAGACCAAAGATTTATTTTGATATTTATCTGTAGTAATTGATGTAGTTATTTTTTCTAAAGGATTTTGTTTGTCAATTTTCACTTCACATAAAACAGCATCAATAGAGGAAATAGTTTTCAAAGTTGCTTGAATTTTTTTTGCAAACAGAAATCCGTTGCCATTAATTCCAGCAAGTACAATCTGTTTTTCGCTGCTATTTACCTCAATTATTTGATAAGCAATTCTCTTTATTATATGGGCTATTTGGTCGTTGTTAAGTATTATTGTTCTTTTCATATTATTCTTCTTCATGGTATTCATCAATATCTCTTCTATCTTTTTTTGTTGGCCTTCCAGCACCTTTTTTACGATAATAATCTTTAGAATATTTCAATAAATCTTGTCTTTCAAATTCTTCTTTTGGTGTAGTATCTTTTCTATATAAATCAACCAATTTCGCTCCAACACGATTCTTTGGTATGTCTAAAACAGCAATCTGGTAGTTTATTTGATTCTTTCTAATGCTTAGTTGCTCTCCACTAAATACTTCTTTTGAAGGTTTTGCAACAATATTATTTATTCTAATATGTCCTTTTTTACAGGCTTCAGTTGCTATATTTCTAGTTTTAAAATATCGTATACACCATAAATATTTATCAATTCTCATACAAAAAGTTAAATTTTCACGTTTGTCTTTTAACAAAGGTATGAAAATTGTATCTTGCGCACTTAAAT
>CALIIP010000181.1 GCA_938018045.1 uncultured Flavobacteriaceae bacterium | reverse complement strand
TCATTTCGAGGTCAAATTCTGTACGTTCTTTTAATCTTTTTGCTTCTAAATGCTTCCCAATTTCCTTAAAATAATCGTACTGCTTCATCAAATCCTCTTGAATCATATGAATGGCATTTTGTAGAATATCAGGCGATGTTAAAAATAAGTTTGCAGGATATATTGTGAGTTGATCAAACTTCTCTACAACTTGATTGTTTTCTAAATCAAAACTCTCTAATTCTTCAATTTCATCACCAAAAAAATGGATGCGATACGCATAATCTCCATACGAAGGATACACCGTTACAATATCTCCTTTTACTTTAAATGTTCCACTACTTACGTCTGCTTCTGTACGAGAATACAAACTTTGCACCAATGTGTGCAAGAATTTTGTACGAGAAATAACTTGGTCTTTTTCTATATTGATGACATTTTTCTTGAATTCTACCGGATTTCCGATACCGTATAAACAAGAAACGGAAGCAACAACAAGGACATCTCTGCGACCAGATAATAGGGCAGAGGAAGTACTCAAACGCATGCGTTCTATATCTTCGTTGATAGATAAATCTTTCTCTATAAAAGTTCCAGAACTAGGAATGTAGGCTTCTGGTTGGTAATAGTCATAATAGGACACAAAATACTCAACAGCATTCTCAGGAAAAAAGGTTTTAAACTCTTGGTATAACTGCGCTGCCAATGTTTTGTTATGTGCTAAAACTAGCGTTGGTCTGTCAACATTTTCTATAACATTTGCAACTGTAAATGTCTTTCCAGAACCTGTAACTCCAAGTAAAACTTGACCTTTTTCACCATCAAGCAAACCATTAGTAAGTTGTTTGATGGCTTCAGGTTGATCTCCTGTTGGCTGAAAGTCTGAAACGAGTTTAAATTGCATAGTGCAAATGTATGGAGAATTGTTTTAGGAAAAATAAACAAATTCTGCTTGTTTTTTCTCAGTCTTAATTGGATTTAGTATTATTCCAGTTTATAATTGTATTCATAAAACTCAAATTTAGTTTTTTGAAAGTAAATTCAACATTATGTTTAAATAAGATCTGATAATTAAAATTAATTCTTAAATCTTGTTTATTTAAAAATTGAATCATTTCTATCTTCTTTCTATCTACCTTAGTATATGGATAAACAGTAATATTTTCTTTATACAGCATAAAAGGAGCACCTTTTTCAATCCACCAAAAATTATACGCATATGGCATAATTAGTAAGCCATGCTCTGTGAGGTATAAATCTACAACATTCACATTATTATAGTTGTAACTTTTTATTCCAGATTTGAAACTTTCACAAGTTATTTGCTTTTGATAATTTATTATTTTTTCTTTAAATAAATTTAAAACTATTTTCTGTTGTCTTCCAATTGATTTATTACGAAGTTTAATAATAAGAATTGATAATAAAATTAACGTTAGTACAAATAAAACTAAAAATAAGATTACTGTTTTCATTTTAATTAGTCGGTTACAAGTGTAAGATAGCATTTTAAAATGAAAACTTCAAGAAATAAAAAAAGCGATTTGAGTTAATATTCAAATCGCTTTTATGTATGACCTTTAGGTAGTATTTATTCACTTCTTTATAAAACTATTGACTTTAAAATTCGAAGGCTTTCTTATCTTATAATTTATAGATTAGTTATTTTCCCCTTCCACTCTTTTTAACACTTGAAGATTTATTTACATTACTATTGTTTTTTCCAGCCTTACCTTTCCCTTCTTTATTAGTTTTTTGTTCCGATTTATTACCAAAGAATTTACTTCCCATAACATTTATTTTTTAGTTGTTGATATATCTCAAAAGTTAATTATACTCTAAAATTACAAAAATTTAATGAATTAAATTTACAAGGACCTTAATTTCAATTAATTTATAGAAAGGTCGATTTCAAAAATAACTGTGAATATCAATAAATAAAAAAAGCGATTTGAAGATGAACTCAAATCGCTTTTAGGTATAAACTCTAGGTTAAATTTTATTTATTCACTTCTTTAAGAAGTTGATTTGCCGCTAATTTACCAAAATCATTGGCAGCAAGAGGACTTGCTCCTGTTATTAGTTTTCTATCTATATGTACTGTTGCATCAGCTTCTTCATTTACAATCGTTATACCTAAATTGTTAAGCTTTTCACCATAAATCCAAGGCATTTTTCCTGGTGTATAACCAATCATTGGTCCTTGTGCGTCTACTGCATCAGGAAATGAAGCAATCTTATAGCCTTTATAGATATATTCATCTTTATTGCCGTCTAAATTTGCTGCTAACAATGCTGCTGGACCATGACAAATAGCTAAAGTATACATATCGTTGTTATGTGACCATTGTAATACTTTATTTACATCTTTATTGTCTGGTAAACCTAACATTGCTCCGTGACCTCCTGGAATAAAGATGGCAGCATACTTATTAATGCTGTCATTCATTGTAGTGTTTACAAAATCTGATAAACTTCTTGGATTTTCAAGTTTACTTTTAAATTCACCATAGATTGCTTTTACATGCTCATCTTCTTCAGGCATTGCCCATTCTTCAATTGCTACTGGTTTTCCTGTTGGAGTAACAACATCTACTTCAAAACCTGCGTTTTTTAAATGAAGAACAGGTAATAAAACCTCAACAGGATGATTTCCTGTAGAGAATTTCTTTCCATTTGCCATTGTCATATTTCTTTGCTCTGTACAAATCATCAACACCTTTTTATTTCCTGTATACTTATTTTCATAAGTAGTGTTATCAAAATCGGTTGTAGATGAGGTTGCTAACTTTAATGCTAATGGTGAAGGGCTAAATGCACCATCATCGGTTGCTGTTGGTTTAGCGGCAATGTATAATACTATAAATGCAATAACTATAATTGCTACTAATCCTAATACTATTTTTTTTAACATAATTTTCTTTTTTAAATATAAGTTACTAATTCTTTCATTGGTTTACGAACCTTTACAAGGTTTACCAACCAATCATTATCTGCATCTCTATATCCTATTGGTAATAATATCGTACTACGCAATCCTTTTTTACGTAATCCTAAAATTTCATCCAAAGCATTTGGGTCAAATCCTTCCATTGGTGTACTATCAACACCTTCATATGCTGCTTGTGTAATCGCAGCCATAAATGCAATGTAAGTTTGTTTTGCAGCGTGTTCAAAATTTATTTCTGCATCTTTTTGAGGATATGAAGATAATAACATTTGACGGTAGTTTTCCCAACCTTCATTTTTAAATCCTCTTATTTCATTAGTCAAATCAAACATGTGATTTATTCTATCTTCAGTATAAGTATCCCAAGCAGCGAATACTAGCAAATGAGAGCAGTCTGTTACTGGCGACTGATTCCAAGCAATTTCTTTTATACTTGCTCTTGTTTTATCGTTTGTAACAACAAAAACTTCAAAAGGTTGTAATCCACTTGATGTTGGAGCCAATCTAATTGCTTCTAAAATGTTATCTATTTTTTCTTGAGAAACTACCTTGCCATTCATGGCCTTAGTAGCATAACGTTCATTTAATTTATCTAAAAAACTCATTGTCTTATTTTTTGTTTAGACAAAAGTAAATGATAATTAAAGTGTGAAAGTTAACCTATGGTAATAAATTAATTTTTAAATTTTTCTTTACGTATTCTACTCAAACTTTGAGGAGTAATTCCTAAAAATGAAGCAATCTGATAGTTTGGGATTATTTTTTCAAATTCAGCATAATTTTCAATAAATTGATTGTATTTTTCAGTTGCAGAAAGTGCTAATAAATTTAAAATTCTCCTTTGAAGTGCTGCAATCCGTTTTTCAAAATTTTTACGTTGGAAAACTTCAAAATCTGGAAACTCTTTGTAAAATTGTTCAAGTTTATAATTGCTTATTATCAAAACTTTCGAATGTGTTAAACTTTCTATAGATACAACAGATTTATGATCTGTATAGAGCGTCATATAATCGCTAATCCACCAATTTTTTATAGCAAACTGTATGGTGTGCTCTTTTGCGTTTTCTGTTTCGTAAAAAGAACGTAAACAGCCACTTACAACAAAAATATGTTCCTTTTTTAAAGAATCATTTGTAAGAATGAGTTCTCCTTTTACTAAATTTTTTTCAACAATGATTTCTTTCAGTTTATCTTCTATTTCTAATGAAATTGAAATGTTTTTTTTGAAATAATCTAAAAGTTCGTTCATTATATTAAAAAGAGATGTTGTTTTAATGATTAAGCTAAGGTACTATTTTAAAACAATATGAATTATCTATTAAAACTCAGCATCTACAATAACCTTCATTATTTTTTATGCGGGTATTTTTCGTTAAATGTTTTAACATATCAGAATCAAATTGATTCATTGCTTACTCTTTAAACTATAATTTACTGTTAAAGTTTTAATAAGCAAACATTATGTTTAACTTTTTAACTATATTTGTTAAACAAAAATAAAATTTAAATTCAAGTTATGAAATTATTATACATTCAATTAACACTCCTTGCTACATTGTTATTAGTATCTACTAAACCAAATGTTCAAGAGTTTCAAGGGCAAGCATATTATTTTTCTAAATCTAAAATGGAACTTGGTAGTTGGGGCGCAAGAATGAGTGAAGCTCAGAAAAAACAAATACAAGCTCGTCTTAAGAACAGGTTAGAAAAGACATATGTGCTGAGTTTTAATAAATCAGAATCAGTGTTTGAGGAAGAAGCTCAACTAGATGCAATTTCAGGAGCAACAGATTCTTGGGGAAGTAATTTCTCGCGAGGTGAACAATATAAAAATGTAAAAGAAAATAAGTTGGTACAAACTCAAGAATTTTATGGAAAGAAATTTTTAGTTAAAGATAAATTGCAAACCATAGATTGGAAGATGGGTTCTGAATCAAAACAAATAGGGCAATATATGTGTTTCAAAGCAACAGCATTAGTTCCAACTGCTGAGTTGACTTGGTTTGATTTTTCTTGGAGTGATTTAAGACGGCCAACTGCAACAGAGAAAAAAACGGATTCAACAAATGTTGAGATCAAGGAACCAGAAATTAAAATGACAGAAGTTGAGGCTTGGTATACATTACAAATTCCGGTAAGTCATGGTCCTGCTGAATATTGGGGACTTCCAGGACTTATTTTAGAGGTGAGTGCAGGAGATACAACAATGTTGTGTTCTAGAGTAGTTATAAATCCAAAGGAGGAAATTAAAATTGGAGCTCCTGATAAAGGTAAAGAAATTAATAAAAGTGATTATCAAACTACAGTTCAAACTAAAATGAAGGAAATGATGGACAATAGAGGAAGAAGAAGAAACTAATATTGATTCATCCTTTTATACCACTAACCAATCTAACAATCCATTTTAATGAAAAATATTTATTTTATTGTTTTTCTTTTTATAACTAGTATTTCCTATAGCCAAATTAAACTTGAAGGTGTAGTTAAAGATACTTTAAACGTGCCTTTAGAATTGGCTAATGTTGTAGCGTTTAATCAAGAAACCAAAGGATTAGAGTCTTTTGGAATTACAAATGAACAAGGTAAATACACTCTCGAACTTGGTTTAAACGGAGTGTATGAAATACAAGTTAGTTATATTGGGATGAAAACCTTTAAACAGGAACTTACTACTCAAGAAACCGATATTAATCAAGACTATACATTAGTATCCGATGATATGTTGGATGCTGTAGAACTCGTTTTTGAAATGCCAGTAGTTGTTAGAGGTGATACCATAGTTTACAATGCAGATTCATTTAAAACTGGAACTGAAAGAAAATTAGGAGATGTTTTAGAAAATTTGCCTGGAGTTGACATTAACGAAGATGGGCAAATAGAAGTAGAAGGCAAAGTAGTAAACAAACTCATGGTAAATGGAAAGGATTTCTTTGATGGCGACACTAAATTAGCTACTCAAAACATTCCTTCAAATGCAGTAAGTAAAGTAGAGGTATTGCGTAACTATTCAGAAGTTGGACAACTTAGTGGTGTTAGAAACAATCAAGACAATGTCGCATTAAATATAAAACTCAAAGAAGGTAAAGAAAATTTTTGGTTTGGTAATATAACTGCAGGAGCAGGAACGGCACCAGATAACGAACTCTATTTATTGCAACCTAAACTGTTTTATTATAGTCCAAAGTATAGCATAAATTTTATTGGAGATCTTAATAATACTGGTGAAGTGGCTTTGTCAAGACGAGACATTAGAGGTTTTGGAGGAGGCTTTAGAGCACCAAGTAATAGTAGTGGAACTACTATAAATCTTGGAAATAACAGTCTTAATTTTTTAACAAATCAAAGTAATGCACTAGAAATTGAAAATAAATTGGCAACAGGAAATTTCAGTTATTCACCTAAACCAAGTTTAGATTTTAGTGGATTCCTTATTTATAACAGTAGTAGAATTCTTTCTAAGGAAACTAGTTTTGTTCAATATACCAATCCAGATTTAGGAATTCCAGATGAAAATACTGTGCAAACTAGCAAAGAAAGATCAAATCAAGGATTATTAAAACTAAGTACATCATATCAACCAAATGTTAATAATCAGTTAGACTATGATATTCTTGGTCGTATATCTAATGACACACAAAATCAAAACATTTTCTCTTCTGTTATAGGTAATACCTCACAGATAGATGAAGTAAGCCCTTATAGTATCAATCAAAATTTAAAATATTATTACACGCTCAATGAAACTAATATTTTTGCATTAGAAGCACAGCATTTGATTAAAAACGAAGATCCGTTTTATAATGCTAATTTGAGTAATGACCCAAACAATGATGATGCTTTTGATACAACTGCTGATGCCTTAGGATTAGATACTAGTTTAAATAATTATAATCTTGGTCAAAATAGACGTATCAAATCAAATCAATTAGACGCCAAACTAGATTACTACAATATTATTAATGCTAAAAGCAATATTAACCTAACTCTTGGTACAATTTTGAGTAAACAAGAGTTCAATTCTAATATATTCCAATTTCTTGCTGATGGATCTCAATCAAATCCTACACCAACAATTAATCAAGGTCTTGCAACCAACGACACAGAATATAATTTTAGTGACGTATACTTAGGATTTCATTATAGATTTAAATCTGGAAAGTTTACGGTTACTCCTGGTTTTTCTTTGCATGCATATGGTAACAAAAACACTCAATTTGGTAAAACATATAAAGATAATTTCTTTAAATTTTTACCAGACTTTGAAACTCGTATCCAATTTAAAAAGAGTGAATCGTTGTTATTGCGTTACAATATGAGTAATCAATTTACTGACGTTACGCGCTTAGCACAAGGTTTGGTTCTTAACAATTACAATAGTATTCAATTTGGAGAGCCAGATTTACAAAATGCACTTTCACATAATGTGAGTTTGTTTTACAGTAGTTTTAACCTATTTAATTATACCAATGTATTTGCAAGGGCCTCATATTCTAGCAATATAGATCAGATAAGAAGTTTAACAAATTTTGAAAATGTAATACGTACGAGTACTTTTTTTAATTCGAATTTTGCTGATGAGAATGTAAATGTTTCTGGTCGAGTTCAACGTAATTTTGGTAAAATTAGAGCAAGTGTCAACGCAAGATTTAATTACAGTAAAATCAATCAGTTTATTCAAGGAAATAAGTCCTTTAATGAAGGTTATACTCAGACTTATACTCCTGGAATTCGTACCAACTACAAGGTTGCTCCAAACGTTAGTTTAAGTTATAGATATAGTGTAACTAACAATATTCAAGGTACTCGTAAAACTAAATTTGTTACTAAGGCACCAACTTTTGAATTTGATGCATATATCTGGAAAAAGGTCACATTTCTTACTGATTACAGTTATACTAGTCAAGATATTGGCAATGGTGAATCACAATCATTTCAAAACTGGGACGCTTCATTATCTTATAGAAAAGATAGAGACTCTAAATGGGAATATGAAATTAAGGCAACGAATTTATTAAATATTGATTCACAGTTGAGAAACAGTGCAAATGATATTTCGGTTTTCAGTTCAGAATCTTTTATACAGCCAAGATTTATATCTTTTAGATTTATTTATACATTATAATCAGTAAATAATTTAAAAATCAGCATCTACGCGAATCTTCATTATTTTTTCGGTTATTGGATGTATAAATTCTAGGTATTCTGCATGCAAGTGTAATCTGTTTGCTTTTGTACCGTAGAGATCATCGCCAACAATTGCTGTGTTTAAACCTTGTGAATGTGCTGCATGTACACGCAATTGATGTGTACGTCCTGTAATTGGGTAAAAATTCACTTTTGTTTTGTTGTCTTTTCTTTCAATCACTTTAAATCGTGTACGTGCATTTTTACCGTGTTCATAACACACCAATTGTCTTGGTCTGTCATCTAAATCTACACGCAAAGGCAATTCAATAAATCCATTATCTTGCTTTAGGTTACCATCAAGTAAAGCAATATAGCGTTTATTTACTGTTCGGTTTATAAACTGACTTTGTAAGTTCTTATGAACCTCAGAAGACTTTGCAATCAATATCAATCCAGAAGTAGACATATCTAGACGATGCACAATTAATGGTCCTGTAGCGTCAGGAAAACGCAATTTCATGCGAGTTGCTACAGAATCTTGAATCGTTTTTCCAGGAACAGATAAGAACTCTGTCGGTTTGTTTACAACGGCTAAATAATCATCTTCAAAAACCATTTCTAAGATTTTTCCTTCTGCATGATTTATCAACATAGGATTTTCGTCTAGTTCCATTCCGTTGAGCATGTGTCCTAAAATCGGTTCACATTTTCCGCGACAAGCAGGATAAAAATTTCCATGTTTGCGTACTTGTGATTTTGGAGGAGTTCCCCACCAAAATTCAGCCATTGCAATTGGTTTTAAGTCATTTTTAAAAGCATATTGTAATAATTTTGGAGCGGCACATTCTCCTGCACCAGCAATTATAGGCATATTGACAAAAATTTCTGTCAAATCTTTTTGTTGACCTTCGATATTTAAAAACTGATAATGTTCAAATATTTTCTGTTGTAATGCAGCAGATTTATTCTTGCGTTTGGTTTTTAAAGTGTCTATTTCGGTTTGTAATAAATGTAGTTTTTGTTGAACTTCCTCAATACGTTCATTACATGATGTTGTAACAACTCCTAATTGATGTCTATACGCCAAACTCTCTCTGACTAAATCATCACAAAAGGCTTTGTAATCTTGCTCAGTATGGTTTTTTTTTGCTTCTATTCTTCGCTCTTTCCTCTTTTTCTTTGCATAGCGCATTAACTCTCTAAACTCTTCAATTTCAGCATCTACAAATTGTGATTTTATTTTAAAAAGATCTTTTATAGTGTTGTATTCTTCATTTTCTTCAAGTGATTTTATTTTATCATTTAGAAGGTTGAGTTTTGCCATTCCTTTATTGAAAAAACCATCTTCTGTAAGGATATCAAAAACTGGAGGAACAAACTTTGAATGGTGGTTTGATTCGGCTAACTTTCCTGAAAAAGCAGATAAGTAACCAATTTCATCTTGTTGATTTTTCACCACCAAAACGCCAAACATTTTACCAATTACATCTCCTTTTTTAGTTGCATCTATTCCGAAATTATGCTCCCATTCAGTCTGTGTTTCTAGATGACTTTGAAGTTCTTTTGCTGCCAATTCACATAATGGATGTGGCTGATAAAAAAATGGAAAAGTGAATTTATTGGGTAACGTAAAAGACGTAATTGATTCTTTGAAATATGTAAAATGGTCTTTTTCTGTTAACATTTCTTGATTGGATAGATGGCAAAAGTAAAGAAACTAATTTGAAACAGAGTGATTTGTTAGCGTCTTAAATACACCCAATTATTTATTGGTTCGTATGAACCATCGTTTAGAAATAGTGTGTAGAAATAAGTTGCTGTTGGTGCTTTTTCACTTGTCTTTATAAGACTTCCGTTCCAAAAAGGTTTATTGTTATCTCCTTCAAATACGAGACTTCCCCAACGATTGTATATTTGAATTTCATAATCTATAAAAATATTACTAAGCCCTAAAATTTCAAATTGCTCATTTATTCCATCACCATTTGGAGTAAATGCTTCAGGAATTGTTGGCGGACAGTTATAAACGCTAATATCAAAAGATGTAGTAGAAAAACATCCTGTATCTATGTTTTCGGCTTTTATAAATATCCTTTGCGGATTGCTTGTATTTTGATATTCTAATAATGTGTTTATTGGGTTTGTGCCATTTAACAAATCATTTTCAGAAGGGTAAAATGTTATTTCAGTTGATAGATCTATATTTTCTGTGACAAAAAAATACGTATCATTAAAATCAAAATTTCCAGTTTCGAAACCAATATTACATTCCTCAATATTTTCAGGCTGCAATAGAGTAGGAGGTAACGGAAATGAAACATTCAAAGAGTCTGAATTATTATTTTCATTTATTTCAATAATTGCATCTTCTTCATCTATAATAACGGAAAGCACAAAATCTTGTAACTCACTTTCTGGAATTGTGAGAGGTATTTCAAAAATCTCAGAACCATCAATTGGTAATTCTGAAGATGTAAATAAGTTTGAAACAAGTACATTATTTATATAAATATTAATAGATGTGTTTACAGGTAAAACTTCTGTGCTATTATTGTTATAAACGGTAAAATTTAGAAGTGTTTCAAGTTCGTTACAGTTTGTTATTTCAAATTCATCAATTCTAACTGTTGCATCTGGTAATTGGCTATTTAACTTCGTGATGATTGCATTAATCATTACAAAATCTTGGCCTGATGTAAGTTGTATTGTTGCATTTGTATCACCAACATCAATATTGTTTTGGATGTCATAGAAATCCATATCCATATTGTATAAATTACTTTCTCCAGTAAAACTATTGGTGCCGTTAAATGCGTTGTTTGAAGGGTTTAAAGGTGGATTTCCTATTAAGTTTCCATTGATAAGCAAAGATTCATTCACACTTAGTCCGGCATCACCTTCCCAAGCAAGAAAACCTATTTTTGCACCAATATCATCAATTACGTTAAGGTTTGTTAGTTCTATTGTTAAATCTGTTGGCACATGCTGTAACCCGTCATAAATATTAATCTGATTTAGCGGTAAAGTATCATTGCTATAAACAATGATGATTGACCAACCCGCAAAATTTGTTGCGTTACCACAATAATCAGGGATTACAGTTGTTAAATCTAACTCAGAAAGTGTGTAAGTTCCATTTCCAGTATCTTGAACTTGTGTAGTTACATCTGCAAAGGCGCTAAAAAAAGGTCTGTCGTTTGTGTCTTGTGTGTCTGCAAAGGTGCGAGTTGGAGTAATGTCAACAGTATTTAATTTTATTTCAAAATCTCCCGAACCTGAACCAGCCCAATATAAATATGCGGCCAATATTGTTTCGGATGAGTTTAAGTTTAAATCTGTTGATGAAGAGGTGTTTATAACACAATTAGAAAACAAACCGTTTTCTCCTTGATTTAACGTGTTCCCAATCATTGTAAAGTCAATATGGCCTCCAAATTGTTTGAATAATTCTACATTTTGAGAATAAGATTTCGAGATAAATAAAAAGCAGAATATATAAAATATATGCAGTTTCATTTACCTTCTTATTAAACTAAAATGTCCTTTTTGCTCTCTGATATCTCCATTACTATCAATAATTTGGGCTGTAAACCAATAGTCAGTTTCAGGAAGTTCTTTGCCATTATATAAGCCATTCCAACCCTTGCTTGATGGGTTGATATTTGCAACAATTTTACCAAATCTATCAAAAACTCTAATAATAGATGCAGTGAAAAAATCATTATTTACACCAAGTACATGCCAAAAGTCGTTTTCACCATCATTATTTGGAGTAAAAAAAGACGGAAAACCAATAATAGAAATTTCTATTTCAAATGTCTCACAGTTGTAAATATCTCTTATATGAATTGTTTTTATTCCAGGAGTAATATTTTCAAAAACCAATTCGTTTTGATAAAGGTTAATTATGTTTCCATCTTCATCACTTAGTCCGTATTGATAATACTCAGGATTAAAATTTGGATCTAGTGGATTTATAGTAATGGTATTATTATTTGATAAATCATTAACTATAATATCATCTTGAGTGAATGTGATTGGTTCAATTTTTTTGATTAAAATTGATTTTGAATTTGTACAAGTATTTAAAGGATCAGTTGCAGTTAGGGTTAAAGATAAACCAGTATCTGGAATTAAAGAAACATCATTAAATGTTAATGTTTCAATATTAGAGAACAGCGTATTATCATCAAGTCTCCACTCATAAGTATAATTACCAAAAGGGTTTTCAACTCCAACAGAATCTGGTAGTCTATTTGCACATATTATCTTTTCTTGATCTAAATCAAAAATTGGAATTTCATTTACAACTAGGTTGAATTCAGTAGTATCAAAACAGGTGTCGTTATTTCTGTTAAAGATTTTAGCATAAACAGTTTGAGTGTTTGCAATAATATTTTCGTAATCTTCAGTTTTATTAATCTGTATGGTATGATTGAGATCTTCATAATAAAAAACATCAAAAATTGTTGAATCTTGACTGTTTAAAATTTCAGTATCAATGGTTGATAATAAAAAAGATTGAATAATCCCATTATTAGAATCACTATCAAAATCATTATCACATAAAATATAATCTTGTGGTTTAGTTGCTACAGGAATTTCAGAAATAATAACATTTATGGTCGTTAAATTAGAGTCTCCAAAGACATCTGTAACTTCAACAGTTACAGAATAAGTTCCTGGATTTGAAAATATATGAGTTGGATTTACATCTGTAGAAGTATTATTAACTCCCGAAGTTGGATCATCAAAATTCCAGATTTGACTTACTTCTGGATTGACTAAAGTAAATTTTGTATTTTCTCCTAGACATACAAACTCTATATTAACTGCTTTCCAAAAGAAGGATTGAATAAAAGGAGGTAAGCCATATTTTGATCTTTTAGAGTTTAAATCCACAGCATTGTTTATATAATTACTGGATAGTCCCGCGTTGTTTGGGTTTGAAATACTTCCTAAAAAAGAACTGTTTGCTCTTGTCACATAAATTTTTTCATCAGGTGCAATCTGTAAGGCACCTAATTCAGGAATTGAATTTACTATTTCAATTCGAGAGTTAATGATATCAGTTGAAGTGCTTAAATCTGTATTGTATTGATAGATAGAGCCTCCAGAATCGCTTACATATAAAAACGTGTTGTCTGGAGAGAATTCTACACCATAAACTCCTCTTACACCATTAAAACCTGTTAAAGTAATAGGACTTGAGACAATTCCAGTTACATCATCAAATTCAAATAACTGAACTAAATTAGTATTATAACTATGTGCAATTGCTACTTTATTTCCATCAGGAGAAAATTTGACATAACCTATTGTATTAAATGTATCTCCAGTTATGTTTATTCCAGTAGATGAGACGATAGGTGAGTTTATACCTGAACTTGTAACTAAATACGCAATAAATTCATTGCTATTCCATTTGTGTGCAAGTACCCACCAGTCTGTATCATTTTGATGTTTTACCGCTGTTAATTTTTCTAATGTTGGGCTATATAATATGATATTTTTATTATTAGTTACTGCACCTAGCCCTCCATCTAATAGCATATTTACTTCAGAATATTGTAAACCTTCTGGTCCTGCTACATCATCAACAGTAAAAATATAATAAGCATTTATATTGTTTGGTTTAGGAATTATTATTGCTGAGTTTGTACTTGATTTATCACCATGCAAATTTTCACCATTCAACATTATTTGATTATTCTTATTCCATATGGTAATACCATCTGTATAAAAAAGTAGGTTTCCGTTTCCATCAGAAATAGACGCGCAACCTTCATCAGTTGCCATTTCACTATCCGTAATTGCTATTGGATTTCCGGAGTTAAAATCTAACCCAGCAAAATCGCCGAAATACCAATTTGCGGTTTGTTTTTGGGCAAATGATTGTAAACTAATAATAAAAAAAATATATATAACTTTTTTCATCCCTTCTTCTTTATATCTATCTCCTAATCAAACTAAAGTTTCCTTTTTTGATAATAGTTTCTCCTAGATTATTTGTAAGTGAGAGTGCAAACCAATAATCAGTACTAGGAAGTGCCTCGTTGTTGTACAATCCATCCCAACCTTGTCCTTGCGTTGGATCGATAATAGCAATTACCTTTCCAAATCTATCAAAAATTTGTATTGGCGAAATCGTAAATGTTGTAGAGTCTAATCCTATCAATTGCCAATAATCATTATAGCCGTCGTTGTTTGGAGTTAAGAATTTTGGATAGTCTAACAAGAAAATTACTTTAGAAATTTCTCCACAACCATTCTTATCGTCTATTAAAACCGTGTAGATACCTCCTTGAAGGTCTGTAAATAATGGTTCATCTTGCCATGGTCTTGAATCTGCATCATGTTGCAATGCATATTCATAATCTCCACTTCCCAAATTGGTTGTGATGATTTCAATAGAGTTTGTTGGGCTGTCAAATTCAACAGTCACAATATCTTCATCTAATAAAGTTGCATCAGAAGACTTTTTTAGATTTACAAATTTCGTTCGAGGGCAACCAGAACCAGGATTGGTGACTGTAACAGAATATGTAACTCCTGTTGTGGTAATATCTGTAGCATCTGTAATTTCTAATGTTTGACTATTTCCTATTTGAGTTCCATTAGAATTAAACCATTCATAGATGTAATCATTTGCATCTGGATTTTCTACAGAAATGCGATGAGGAAGGAGATTCTCACATACAATATCTTCATCGATAAGGTCAAATTCAGGTTTTTGATCAACTTCTAAATCAAATGCATAAATACCACGATAACAGCCTGTAACATCATTTGTAACTCTTACAAAGATTTGTTGTGGATTGCTAATGTTTTCATATGCATTGGTATTCGTAATTTCATCTGCGGGAACATCAGAACTTGCTCCAGCAAGTGTTGTGTGGTAACTAACTGTCATTGGATCAATACTAGTTTGCATAGCATTGAAATCTGTGTCAAAATCATCTAAAACCCATGTTACAATTCCATTTGCGTCATCTCCATCATCATCGTCATCACATTTTGGGTTTACTGTAATAGGATTTAAAATTGGTAATGGATCAACCACCAAAAATATTGGAGATTCTTCTATTCTAATACATCCTGTATCATCATTTTCAATACGTACAAATATAGTTTGATTGTTTACTGTATTTGCATACATATCTGGCAAAGGATTTACTGGCGGAGTTGCCTCTGCCTCTGCTAATGTTGCATAATAAGTTACTGTGTAATTAACCGCTGGAAAATCTCCCTGTAAGTCTTGAAAATCACTTCGAATACTTCCTAAATCAAATGCTACGCCTATTCCGTTGTTGTCATCACTGTCAGCATCATTATCACATTCTGAGTCTAGTGAAATATTTGTAAAATCAATTATTGGTAAAGGGTTTACATCCAACGTAAATGTCATGTGTGGATTTACACAACCAGTATCATTATTTTCTACACGGACATAAATTGTTTGATTATTTGTCATATTAGGATATGGACTACTTTGTGGATTTACTACAGATAATAAATCCTCAGCTTCAGACAATAATTCATGATAAGTTACTGTGTAATTTACTGCTGGAAAATCAGGCTGTAAGTTTTGAATAGTTGCTGTTAAACTTTCTAAATTAAATTCAACTCCTGTTCCGTTGGTATCATCACTGTCATCATCATTATCACATATGGGTGCAAGCGATAACGTATTGTCTATCTCAGGAATTGGATTGATATTTAACGTAATAAAATTACCATTTGCCAAACAATCATTTCCAAGCGAACTTACCACTCGAACCCAAAGTAATTCTTGATTTGGAGATGTTATAGGATTTCTATAATTTGAATAGGTTGCAGGATCAATAGGATTAATTCCTGCATCTGCATCAGGTTCTGTATGATGCACACTTAATGTAACACCTGCAGTCCCTGCAAAAGGTAATAAGATCTGATCTACTTCATTTTGGAAATCAAACATGGTGACTCCGTCTGTATCATCATTGGCTGCAGTATTATTTCCATCAACATCTAAATTATCATCACAATTATATAATTGAAAATCAAAAGTGACTGCTGAAGGCCTTATGATCAAATTTACCTCTGCTGTTCTA
>CALIIP010000180.1 GCA_938018045.1 uncultured Flavobacteriaceae bacterium | reverse complement strand
CCACCGAGTAAAGCATTTATTACTGGAAAATCCTGTGAGCAACCAATTTTCGACAAGAATAACATTGCAAATATGCAGACTATTTTCATTTTGTAATTTTTAATGGGTGCTAACGTATCAAGTATATCTGGCGTGCATTATCGCGATAATGCTAATTTATGTAATGAATTTCACATCAAGTACAGAGCGTATCGGAACTACATCGTGCATGCCATGATCATACGGTGTTATCAGTTTTTTCTTTTAATAGTTCATTTTACCTTCAATTCTAAACTTTGTCATTTTTTTACTGAACTGAATGCCAAGGTTTAAGATTTCATCGTTTCCAAAATTTTTAGTTTCAATTGATCCAAATGTTGTTTCCCAGTCATGAACTTCAATTAGCTGAAAATCAGTTTTGTTTTTGATGTTATGTTCGTTTAAGAATTGATGTACAAGCCGTTCGTTTGGAATCATTATCTTAAAAATCATAGTTTGTTTTTTTAATTTCGAAAGCACTTATAAGCTTAATTTCAAACTCTTCTTTGCTGTAATCTGATTTTACTCCAAATATCAGTAATTTATCATTTACTATGTGGTAGTTTATATTTAATCCTTCTTTACTGGTGTATAGAAATGATTTTATGTTAGGAATCTGATTGAACTCACTAAACTTGATAATTCTGGAATAATCTTCTTGACTCAAAAATGGTTTTAGCGTATCTAAGGAAGATGTTATTCCAATGGCATTTCTAACTTTGAATTCATTTATTTCTTTATTGTTTAGTGATAAATTCACTTTTTCATATTTTGGATAATATTCATCTTTGAATAGAGTTTTATTAATTGACTCTTGCCAATTACCTAGTTCTAAGCGATAGTTTTTACGCATCCACTTTTGACCAATATATGATCCTACTTCAAAAATTCCATATGGAATTAAATCAGATTTATCATTTACATTTATTTCATAATTATTACCTGAATTCTCCACAATGGAAAAAGATCTACTACCTAATTTATATCTTTCGTTTAGCCAATTGATTACTTCATGCAAATCTTTGACATTTTCAGTTTGCAAATATGCTTTGTTATTCATGATGATATAATCTAATGTTGAATATCTGGGTTGTCTGTACCTAATTACTGATAACGGATTATGTGTATGTGTCGGACGCAGTGATAGCAAGTCTGATCATCATACACTGTGTTATCGATTTTTATTCCCCTTTTAATAGTAACTATATTTAGGAACATTTCGATAAACTGGATATTTCCAATCACAAACACCATTATGCCAACTACATGTACCACTCCCAGTTGAGTAACTAGTAGTACCATCGCAACAGAGTGTAATATAATGTGAAATTCTTTTTACCAAAGGATTCTTTTGTCCGAAAAGTCCACCAATATCTTCATATTTATTCAAGCCAACTTTTGTTTCTATTGTTGGTCTTCCTTTTACTATTACATAGGAGCTTACGCCAGGTTTCATTTCAGTTTCTATAACTCCATCTTCAGATTTTCCACCTTGGTAAAATGAACGACTGTGCTCCAAATTTAATGCATTGCATATATTTACACTGGAGATAGAAACCGGATTGTTCCAATAATTATTTTCAGCTTCCATAGCTAGGAATTTACCGCCAATTGACATTAACTTTCCTTGTTCATAACTCCCCCAAGTTTCACGCCTACCACATTTACAGTCGTAAATTAACTCGTCAACTATGTACGTATCTATATTTTTTTTAAGTCTAACAACTGAAGAATAGCCATTGCACCAACGACATTCTGACAATTCGAATGATTCAGGTGAATTATATTCTCTTACAGGCAATGTATGAAAAAAGAGAAAAACATAATTTTCCTCCTCAAAATAAATTTCTTCAAATCCTTTGAATTTCATCCAGTACTTTTCAAGTTTACCTTTCCTTTGACTGTAACTATTGGCAAAAATATCTGAATGGAGTTCTACTATAGCCGCAGAATCTAAAGTTATTTCTAAAGTAGGAAATAGCGATTTATACGTATAAGATAAATTTTTTAAATTGTGATTTAGGTCTTGTAGATCTATGAAATCAGCCTTTTCAAGTTTAGGTTCGTTATGTGAGTTATAAATTTGTAGTTCTGCAGGGCGAGGATTGTTTGTACTTTTCAACTTACATCCATAAGTTAGGAGAATCGCAGCTAAAAATATGAGTGATATGCATACAAACCTTCTAATCTTCATTTCTTTTCAATATTTTGACTTTTCTAGAGACTTCAAATAAAACTATTGTTTATAGCTCAGGTTTTTTACCCATGTAATTTTTATTATCGATAACGTCCCGGTGTATGCGGCGTTGCCAGCTTTTGCTGGAAATGAACGTCATACACAATGTTGTGCACCGTTTTTGTTTTTTATTTTTTCTATGCATTGCTCCAAATCTTGAATCCAACTTTTATCAATTGAATCATCGTTTTTTGCAGATTCCAAATTCTTTTCCAATTGGGGGAGGAAATCTTTATCATTTGAACATTCAATTGCATCGAAAATTAAACTTCCATACTCACCTTTCTCTAATTCTTTTATAATTATTTTTTTTACTTCACTATCACCACGATTTGCTAAACCGACAATTGCTTCCAGTTTAGTTTCTTGGTGATTATCTTTTATTCTTTTCCATAAAGCTAATTTTATCTCTTGATTTGAAGTTTCAATTTGACTTCCAATTCCAAAAGTAGCCCAATTTCTAATTGATGAAATTTTATCTTCTGTCAATTGAATTAATGTATCAATTACTTTTTTATTTTCTATTCCAAGTAAGGCAAATACTAATCCATGTCTTACTTCAATTGCTTTATGATTCTTAAATTGAATTATTTTAGATATTTGATTTGATTTTAAGTTTTCATTGTTATGACCAATTGCATATAAAAGAGACAACAATATTTCTTTATCAGATTCTGAATCTAAAAGTTCAAAATACCTTTTCAACGTTTCTTTTTTGAAAGGTCTTGGATTAAATCCTAATTGAGCCAAAACATCAATTCCAATTATTTTTTCCTTTTTTATTTTTGAATTTAAAAGTGAGAATGCTTTTTTAAAAACTTCTTTTTTTGATCTTGAACGTAATTCATGAATATTATCCCAATAAGTTTTTTTTGACTTATTTGTAAGCAGTCTTTCATATATTTTTTCAGTTGACCAACTCTTTCGGCTCATTGGTTTTTATTTTTTTTCATAATGGTGCACAACGCCTCGTGTATGCGTCGTGCGTCGTTTATACAAAGTAGGTCAATGGATAGTATTTATTTTAGGAAGATTATACATTTCTTTGAGAGATATCCGACGTGTGATCGTCATACACAATGTTATAGACTTCCTTTTATTCATCGAGCTAACGTATATACTGCTAAAGTTTAATTCTCATTTATAAAGTTATTAACTAAGGTCGGTGGGCCGATTCCGAAGTGAAAGTCGATTTTTGTAGTTCTAATTTGATTTCTAATCTATATTCTAAAGATACTAAAATTAGGCAAATCA
>CALIIP010000179.1 GCA_938018045.1 uncultured Flavobacteriaceae bacterium | reverse complement strand
AAAACAGTGAACGTTGTCTAATTTTATTTAAAACTGCCATTTTATTGTAGAATTTATCAAATTATAAGTGGGCGAAAATACCATTTTCTATCAAATAATAAAAGTAGATGTATGTTTTTATTATCGAATTTTAATGGGTTTGACCAATTGTGGGTCAAAGAATTGAATTTATGGGATAAATGGTAGGTTATTGAGCTTGTAACTTCATTTGTTTTAATAGGAGCGTGATTTTATGGTATTGTCGCATTTCCGAAGAGAACATCAAAAACAAGGGCTTAATCTTCATCAATAATTTGGAGCGTGATCATGTCAATCTTGTTTGAAGATACTTCTAAAATTGTAAATTTGAATTTATCAATAATAATTTGAGCATTTACTTGCGGTATCTCTTCAGTTTCATCTACTATAAGTCCGCCAAGAGTTTCATAATTCTCACCATCTGGAAGATTAAGTTTATAGGTTTCATTAATGTAATCAACTTCTAAACGCGCAGAAAACTTATAATTGTTATCATCAATTTTCTCTTCAATCAAAGCGACACTATCGTGTTCATCTTCAATTTCTCCAACAAGTTCTTCTACAATATCTTCAATAGTCATTATTCCGGCTGTACCTCCATATTCGTCAATAACAACTGCCATACTTTTTCTTTTCTTAGTCAAAATATTAAGCACGTCTTTAACCAGCATTGTTGCTGGCACATAAACTACTGGCTTAACGATAGACTTTATCGACTTAGGCTTTTTAAATAACTCAAATGAATGAACGTAACCCAAAATATCATCTATGCTGTCTTTATAAACCAAAATTTTAGATAATCCAGATTCAATAAATAACGAACTTATGTCTGGAATCGTTTTATTAACCTCAACTCCAATGATCTCTGTACGTGGCACCATGACTTCACGAGCTTTTACTTCGGAAAACTCCAGTGCATTCTGAAAAATCTGAATTTCACTATCGACTTCATCATGTTCTTCTACAGATTCCATTTGCTCACTTATGTAATTCCCTAGCTCTACTTTGGTCATAGCTAATTGCACATCATCGCCTTCGGTTTTAAAGAAACGTTTAAGTATAATATCTGATATCGAAATAATAAAAGAGGATAGAAACCAAAACAGCACATAAAAAATATAAGCTGGGAAAGCGAAAATCTTCAAGAATGAATTTGCATAGATTTGAAAGAATACTTTTGGAAGAAACTCTGCAGTAAATAAAATAATAATAGTTGAAATCACGGTTTGTGACAGCAAACTTAAGTCCGTTAACAAATAATTTATTACTTGGTATTGTGATGATATTGATTGAAACCAATCCATCAAAACATCTCCCATTATAAAGCCATAGATAACTAACGCTATATTGTTACCAATAAGCATTGTTGCTATAAACTTAGAAGGTTTAGCTGTAAGCCGTGTTAGAATATTGGCTAAAAAATCACCTTGCTTTTTTTCAATTTCAATGTGAATTTTATTGGAAGAGACATAAGCTATTTCCATTCCGGAAAAAAAAGCCGAAAGCAATAACATTACAATAATGATCACAATGCTAAAATCCATATCTATGAATCGTTGCGGTTACCGAATTTTTTTCTGAATTTTTTTCTGAAGAAAAACATAAATATCGCTAGTGCAGCAAAAACAAATGATATGATTGACCTATTGCCTTCTTCGCCAATACTTGCAAAGCCATCATAGATAAATAATACTGCAAAAAACAGGTATATGTATTGAAAAAACTGAAGGATTTTCATGAGTTAATTTTATTATTTCTCAAAGGTCTCATGTTGTTCGCAATTAAACATTGTCTTGAATGATACAATATTTAATATACTCGTTTCATAAGATTATTTGACTATTATAGCACAAAGATAAAGATGTTTTGCGAACATCCGTATGAGTTATTAATCTTTTAGGATCATATCGCCTCTACCTTCTAATATTGTGTAGTTTTTAAATTTTGTATCTGAGTCAAAAATATCACCATGGCCATTATTTGCGGTTGCCGATTTTAATCGCACTGGAAGATTTGAAAACAACCATTCATTCTTTTGATCATAATACAACTGCTCTGCAAACAAACTATCTTTTTGAGGTGTAATCAATATCACATTGCCTTGTAGGTCAATTAAGTCTGTTGCATTATAAACAATCCCATAATCTGCTAACACCACGTTTTTTTGATTATTCTCATCATATAGTGATAAACGCACACCATCTGGAAACTCAGAAAACGAAAAATCACGATTAGAATAATCTAACATTTTTGGACTTTCTAGATTTGCAATGACTTTACTGATAGAATCTTCAGCTTCGGTATATTTAAGGTTGATATCTTTAGCTTCTCCAATGGGTTGATTTTGGAGCAAGCCAATTTGTTGCACTTCTTTAAAATTACTTTCACATGAAAAAAGCATAGTCACAACAATTGTTGTGACTATGCTTTTTAATATATGTGAAAATTTTATTTTCATTTATAGACTTGGTACTTTTACGCTACCACCAATCCAACACCCAATGGTGATTGTTTTTCCTGCCATATTTTCAGAAAATATTTCAGCTTTAGTTGGTGCATTTCCTTCATAAGATGCCGCTGTTTTTGCTGCAGTACTTTTTAATCTAGAATCAACTTGACCAGCTTTTCTAGCTTCTTGAGCTGCATACCAGAATACTGCTCTTTTATTAAAGGCATTATCTCCACAGTTGTTTGCACTTTTCGCATACATATTAGCAATGTATAAATGCGGAGTACCATCAGATGGATTTAGTTTTAATGCTTCTCTATAGTACTTTCTTGCAGAACCAAAACTTCCTCTCTTTTTGAAATCATTTGCTGTCTTCTTAGCCATTCTTGCTTTCTTGATAGGATCAGTTTGCATATCATACGATTCTTTCAAATATCTATCTGCCTCAGCAATTTTACCTTCCTTTCTTAATACTGTTGACACAAAATATTTTGTATCTGCAGATGGGTCTGCTTGATCGTAAGCTTTAACCAATTCTATATATAGAGGATCATCTGTACATTCTTTATTATACATTTTACTAACCGCTCTTTTTAACCAAGCACCATTAGTCTTGTTCATTTCAAAATCCTTCTTATATAATGGGATTAAGTTTTCACAATTTGCTAACTCACCAATGTAAGCATCTAAACTTCCACCAATTTTATCATTAGCTTCTAATTTTTGACCGTAGTACGTTTTATACTTACCTTCTTTTTTTGTTAAAG
>CALIIP010000178.1 GCA_938018045.1 uncultured Flavobacteriaceae bacterium | reverse complement strand
TACTTTAGCATAATAAAAACATTAAAAATTAAATGATTGGCAAAAGTTTTACTTTTGCCTTTTTTTATATCTTTACCACACTAAAAACAACCATATGGATTTCCTTTCTGATAGAATTAATAGTTTACCAATTTCTGCAACATTGGCAATGGCTGCAAAAGCACGCGAATTAAAAAAACAAGGTAGAGATATTATCAGTTTGAGTCTTGGTGAGCCTGATTTTAATACACCAGAATTTATCAAAGAAGCGGCAATTAAAGCAATTCATGATAATTACAATTCTTATACGCCAGTTAATGGTTATTTGGAATTAAGAGAAGCGATTTGCTTAAAATTCAAACGAGACAACGAATTAGACTATTCTGAAAGTCAAATTGTAGTTTCTACTGGTGCAAAACAATCTATTGCTAACATTGCGCAAGTATTACTTAATCCTGGAGATGAAGTATTACTTCCTGCACCTTATTGGGTGAGTTACTCTGCAATTGCAACATTGTGTGAAGCAAAATTTATTGAGATCCCTTCTACAATAGAATCTGATTTTAAAATTACTCCAGAACAATTAGAAGCGGCAATTACACCAAAGACAAAAATGATTTTCTTTAATTCGCCAAACAATCCTAGCGGAACAATCTATACAGAAAAAGAGTATAGAGCATTGGCAAAAGTATTGGAAAATCACCCAAATATCTTTGTGCTTTCTGATGAAATCTACGAACACATCAACTACGGAACAAAGCATTTTAGTTTTGCTAAAATTCCATCTATGTATGATAGAACAATCACTGTAAATGGTGTTGCAAAAGCCTTTGCAATGACAGGATGGAGAATTGGATATATAGGTGCTCCTGAATGGATTGCTAAAGCGTGTACTAAGATGCAAGGTCAAATTACTTCTGGTGCCAATTGTATTGCGCAACGCGCAACAATTGCTGCTCTAGAAGCGCCAGTTTCTAACATCAGTTATATGGTCAAGGAATTTCACAAACGTAGAGATATGGTCTTAAAATTATTAAAAGAAATTGAAGGGTTTAGGCTAAACAAACCAGAAGGAGCGTTTTATGTATTTCCAAATATTTCTGCTTTCTTCGGAAAAACTATTGACGGAATTAAAATAGAAAATGCTTCTGATTTTTCGATGTTATTATTAGAAAAAGCACATGTTGCAACTGTTACTGGTGATGCTTTTGGAGCGCCTAACTGTATTCGTATTTCGTATGCTGCATCTGAAGAAAATCTTAGAGAAGCAATCCTAAGAATTAAAAAAGTATTAAATTAATAATATTATATTTTCGTATATTAACCACTATATATTAATAATTTTAACCTTTTAAAAAATAGTAATTATGGCAGTAATGAAAGTAATCGAGGTAATGGCAAATTCTAACAAAAGTTGGGAAGATGCTACTAAAAAAGCAGTTTCACACGCATCTAAAAGTGTGAAAAACATCAGATCTGTATTCGTACAATCTCAAAGTGCAGTAGTAAATGATGGTGAAGTAACTGAATTTAGAGTAAACGTAAAACTTACTTTTGAAGTAAAATAAAACAAGTCTTGTTTTAAAATAATTATAAGCGTTCAGATTTTCTGAGCGCTTTTTTAATTTTTTAAACTATTGATAAAATCATTTCTTCTATTTCTAGAAACAGGAATTTTAGAATTATCTGACAAGACAACATACCCTTCATTAAGATATTTATCAATATAATCCATATTTATCAAATGTGATTTATGCACCAAATAAAAACTTTGATTTTCAAGAAGTTTGTTAAAATGACCAATACTATGTGAACTTAAAATTGGTTTTCTAGATTGAAAATGAATATTCGTATAGCCATTATCTCCTTCGCAATGAATGATATCCGCTATTTTAACAAATTCTAATCCTTCTTGACAAGGAATCACGATTTTTTTGTTTTGAAAAGTTGGAGTTCCTAAATTCTCGATTAACTGTCTGTTTTTTTGAAGAGCAGATTTCTCTTCAAAATTTTGAATTGCCTTATTCACAGTATCAATTAAATCTTTATTGTCAACAGGTTTTACAAGATATCCTATGGCACAATGCTTAATGGCTTCAATAGCGTAATTGTCAAATGCAGTTGCAAATATAATTTCAAAATTTGGACGTTCTATTTCTCCAAGCAAATCAAAACCACTCATTTCTGGCATGGCAACATCCAAAAAAACCAATTGAGGTTGCAAGGAATTGATGAGTTCAACACCCTCTTTAGGGCTTTGTGTTTCTCCTATTATGATTACATTCGGACACATGCGTTCTATTTTATTTTTCAAAATAGCCAACGCCTTTCTTTCATCGTCTATTAAAATGGCTGTAAGTGTTGTCATACTATTGCTTGCTTAAAAGTTAGAGAAACGATAGTTCCTGTTTCATCCTTATTAATTTCTGAACGATCTTTAATATCATATCCTATGTCCCAGTCTTTGCTTAAATTAAGTAACTCTAAACGTTCATGTAATACTGCAGACGAATTAGATTGATAATTTTTAGAAGATGTCTTAAAAATTGTTTTTGCTTTGTTAATTCCTATACCATCATCTTTTATAATTACTTTAAAAGTATCTTTATCAAGTTGCTTAAAGGTTACTTTAACGGTACCTTTTTCTTTTTTATGAAATAAGCCATGATTTACTGCATTTTCTAAAATCGGTTGTAACAACATTGATGGGATAAGTTGTTCTTCAATATCTATTTTTTTACAAATAGAAATAGAAAAATTTAATTTTTCTTCAAAGCGTAATTTTTCTATGTCTAGATAGTGTGTCAATAAATCAATCTCTTCTTTGATTGTAACCGTTTGGCGTCTTGAATATTCAAAAAACAAGCGAATGAGTTGTGAAAATTGCGATAAATAATTTTCGGAAAACTCCACTTCATTTCGTTGAATAAAATATTGAATAGCATTTAATGAATTATGTACAAAATGCGGATTCATTTGACTTCGTAATGCTTGTAACTCTAATCCAGCAATACGCTTATCTTGTTGTGCTTTTTCGCGCTCTCTTTTTTCAATTTGGTGTTTTACACTTTTATACAATAACCAAAAACCCAACAGCGCTAAAAGACCTAAGCCGATTTTTGCTGCTGCAGTTTGCCACCATTTTGGAATCACTTTTAAATATTGTTTTATAACACTTTGATTATTATGTTGGTCTGTTGCTTTTACTTCTAATTGATATACATCTGGAGAAAGATTAGAGAAGTTTAATATTTTAGTTTTGGTAGGCACCCATTCTTTTTGTGTTGGCAACAATCTGTATTCGTAATTTACATTGTCTTGATTTACAAAATCTTGCAAAGCAAAAGTGACAGAAATATTATCTCGTTCTCCATTTACATAACTTAAGGTGTCGCTTTTAGTTTTAAAATAAAGTTTTGGGGCTTGCTTATAAATATTG
>CALIIP010000177.1 GCA_938018045.1 uncultured Flavobacteriaceae bacterium | reverse complement strand
GGTTGGACGTGTTCGATTATATTGAGATGTTCTACAATCCAAAACGAAAGCATGCTAACAACGGGATGTTGTCGCCAATCAATTTTGAAGAGCGACAGAAAATGAAACTGCAAGGTGTCTAACAAACTCGGGGCTATTCAGTCTCATCTTCAGCTCCTTGATAGCTATGATGAGCCAAAAACACTCTCTTAAGCAACTACATCAATCTGTCCATTAGGCGTTGATGACTTACAATAGCGTATTAATCGTTTAATAATTAAATTAAGTTAGATTATAATTAAAATCTCTTTCATTAGCAGCTTATTTTTTGTGAAAATATAAATGAACCATGTATGAATTTCTAAAGAACTATATCAATAAAAATATAATTGATAAGAGCGCTTCTCAATTATTAAAAAAACAAATTCAAAAAAAAGATGAGCAGCTCTTCAACATTAAGCAATCAGTTATCAAACAACGTGAAGCTATTACTAGACAACGTGAAGCTATTATAAGGCTTAAGACATTTAGAGATAACTTTTCTCATAACATGGCAATAAATAGATTCTTGAATTTTGCCCGTCAATGTGAAGAAAATGCCAGTAACTTAAATGCTGATGTGTACTGTGGACACGGTGTTCAGACCTTGCCTGGTGTACACATATTAAAACAACTTAATGGCGGTATTTCAATGTGCGATGTCATTGAAGTACCAGAGTTTTCGGCAAGAGCAGTTCCTCCTAAATGGCACACGTCCATGTTGAACACAATAGACGCGGCATCCCATGGTTATTTAATAAAATCTGATAAGCTAATAACAATTGGATGGGAATTACAAAAGATATTATTGAAGATAAACCATAATACTAGTGTACTGCCCAATTACAGATTTCATAGCAAGCCTAAAAGATCTACTCAACTAAGAGAAAAATTCGATATTCCGGAAGATAATAAAATTATTCTTTGCCTCAGCACAATATCTAGTGGTTATGAAAACCTTTTAGAGGCAATACAGACATTACCCAATAACATCCACCTAATTTCTATTGGTACATTTGTTCCCAATTCGTACGCCGAGGACATCAAAAAATTAGCAACAAAAACTAATATCTCTGAAAGAATTCATTTTTTACCACCAGTTCCCTATGAAGAACTTACATCTATTGCTTCAGAGGCTGATATAGGTATAATCCTACTTGACCCCAACATCCCAAATAATAAAATTTCATTACCAAATAGGGTCTTTGATTATATGGCTTCTGAACTACCAATTCTAGCTCCTTACATGAAAGATATTGATAAAATAATTACAGAGCATGGATTTGGAAAGTCAATTTATGGTACTTCGGCGAAGGACTGGGCATCAGGAATATTGAATATGCTTCCAATGACGGATAAAATGTCAGAAAAAGCAGCGCTAGCTCACTTAGATCTTTGCTGGGAAACAATAGAGCCTGACATTCCAGAAATGTTTGGAAATCCTAAAAGCGTAACCTTTTTAGGCTATAATGATTTATCAGCTAATAACAGGACTCTGAGGATTGCTAATACCCTTACAACATATGGGATAAAAGTTAAAATAGCAGGTCCCATTGACACTCAAAAGACACTAACAAACAATATCGAGTGGTATAAATTTGATAAGTGTTAATGTAGTTTATTTATGCAATTTTCAGCATGCGATTGTCGTCTTTCAAAATAAAAATAAATCATTTTGTAAAAGCACTTTTTCATAACTTATCAGTGATTTCACATAAAGATTCTTCAGAATTATCACGGATTAAATCTGTTCTACACGAGCAATTAACTGAGTGCCATATTGTAGACATAACACACCAATAAGAATTCACTCTCATTAAAAAAAGTAAAACTTTTTACCAATGACATTTAGCTATTTCGAAGTTTTATTTTCACTTTCAAGAGTAAATCTCAAATGGATTATTTAACTAAAAGCCCTTTCAATTTAAACGTCGATGATGCTTTTGATAGTGATGTTATAAGCAATAATATTAGTAAATTACGTACAGAATTAGCAGCTGCTAATGATGATATATCAAAATCCACACTATGGAATATACCAAAATTACTAAAAAGAGATGTCAATGTTAAAAATCCAGCCAAATTTACAGAAATGTTACCGCTTTGGGTTGGAAAAACAGCGCTAAAAGTTGTTACAAAACAAAGAATAGAAGAATATAGTTCATTTTTATCAACCCAATGCGGAATAAAAAACTTTCACGATCTAGTAAAACATGTAGAAAATTCTTCAAATATAAGAGCTAACGAAGCTATATTGAGCAATCTTTTTATCATGGAGATTGTAAATTATACCGCATCTAAAATCGGCTGCTATAAAAACAATATAAATGTTTTAGAAATTGGTGGTGGGTGCGGACTATTAACAGAGTACATGCTAAAATATTCAAAGTACCAATATTCGGTTACGCTAGTTGATGCAATCCCTGAATCTCTTGCTTACAGCGCCGCTTATTTACAATATTGCTTACCAACAACAAAAATAATAACAATTGAAGAAAATGAATTTAAAGGTAATGATAATAAAAAAGTTCGTATTATTCCATCTTGGAAATTCAATAAATTTAACAATGATCAGTTTGATATAATTTTAAATATATCAAGTATGCAAGAAATGCCTAATGAAACTGTTAATGCCTATATGAAGCTCATACAAAAAAGGTTAAAAAATAACGGTTCATTTATTTTTGTTAATTCGCGAAACTACAAGTGGCAGCGAGAATACTCCTTCCCACCCCAATTTATGTATATTTTTAAACAGCATAGTCCTCGGTCACGTACAATAGACCATCCAATAGATATTCTTTTAAAAACTAAAAAAGACATAACGAAACAAAGTTTAAAAATAGAAAAAGACTATCAGAATACATTGATACATCGACAGAATAAGTTAATTAATACCCTCCAAAAAGAACAAATTAATAACGAAAACAAGATAAAATATCTAAATAAAACTTTATTAGAGCAAAAAGAAAATGCCAAAATAAATATACATGATATACAAAATAGGCAAATTAAAAACATTCAAAAATACAAATCAAGGATAGAAATATTAAACCAAAATCTAAAAAATGATAAATTAAAATCAAACGAACAACTAAAAAAAATTAAAAATAGATTAGAAATAGACAGTCAGAAATTCAAATCTAGAATAGATTCTCTAACTCAAGTTCTAAAAAAAAGAAATGAATAGCCCCGAGTTTGTTAGACACCTTGCAGTTTCATTTTCTGTCGCTCTTCAAAATTGATTGGCGACAACATCCCGTTGTTAGCATGCTTTCGTTTTGGATTGTAGAACATCTCAATATAATCGAACACGTCCA
>CALIIP010000176.1 GCA_938018045.1 uncultured Flavobacteriaceae bacterium | reverse complement strand
GTTGCTACATATACTGTAAAAGTGACTAAATAATAAAATTTTAATAATTAAATCTAATTAGCCATTGTCATTTTAATAAATTTTTTACTTTTGTAGTTCAATTAATAAAATGAACACACAACAATTACATCATCATCTTTTTCACTCTAGCATTCAGGCGAGCAGGAAATGATATATTTGTAATTCAAAATATTTCAAAAACCGTCTGAGTAAATCAGACTGTTTTTTTATATCCAAAGGTTTGCTCAGATTTTAAAAAACTATTAAAATGAGTAAACTAAAAATTGCAGTTCAAAAAAGCGGAAGGCTTAATCAAGATTCTTTAAAACTATTAAAAGATTGTGGTATTGCTATCAACAATGGTAAAGATCAATTAAAAGTAGTTGTAGATAATTTTCCAATAGAAATTCTTTACTTACGCAACTCAGATATTCCACAATATCTTGAAGATGGAACTGTAGATATTGCTATTGTCGGAGAAAATCTATTGATAGAAAAGCAAAAACAAGTTGAAATTGTTGAAAGACTTGGATTCTCTAAATGTAAAGTATCTCTTGCCGTTCCTAAAGAAGTAGAAGATGATTCTATCAATTACTTTGACGGAAAAAAGATAGCAACTTCTTATCCTGTAACACTTCAAGCGTATTTAGATAAAAATAATATTCAAGCAGAAATACACACAATTTCAGGTTCAGTAGAAATTGCTCCAAATATAGGTTTGGCAGACGGTATTTGTGATATTGTAAGTTCTGGAAGTACGCTTTTTAAAAATGGCCTAAAAGAAACACAAGTCATCTTAAAATCTGAGGCAGTACTTGTAAAATCTTTAAAACTCTCAACCGAGCAAGAAGTCATTCTAGACAAACTTTTATTTAGAATTAAAGCAGTACAAAAGGCTAAAAATAGCAAGTATATTTTAATGAATGTCCCAAATGATAAGATAGAAGCAATCACCAATATTTTACCAGTATTAAAAAGCCCAACAATACTTCCGCTAGCGCAAGAAGGTTGGAGTTCGTTACACTCAGTAATTAATGATAATAAATTCTGGGAAGTAATAGATGAATTAAAAACTGTTGGAGCAGAAGATATTTTAATAGTACCAATTGATAAAATGGTCATATAATGAAGACTTTCTACAATCCAAATAAAGAAGAATGGTCTACACTTATTAAACGACCTAACATTAATCAAGAAGAACTTACGCAAACTGTAAGTAACATACTTGACAATGTCAAACGAAATGGTGACAATGCTTTGATTGAATATGCAAAATTGTTTGATAAGGTTGATTTAGATACTCTAAGTGTTTCTGAGCAAGAAGTTAAGAAAGCAATATCGTTAGTACCTCAAGAATTGAAAGATGCTATTCAAGTGGCTTATTATAATATCTATGCTTTTCATGAAGCACAACAAATAGAAGAAGAAGTTATTGAGACAACTCCTGGAGTAAAGTGCTGGAGAAAATCAGTAGCAATAGACAAAGTGGGATTGTATATTCCTGGAGGAACTGCTCCGCTATTCTCTACTATTTTAATGCTTGGTATTCCTGCAAAAATTGCTAGTTGCAAGGAATTAGTTCTTTGTACTCCTCCAAATAAAAACCAGGAAATAAACGCTGCAATTTTATATACAGCCAATTTGGTTGGTATATCTAATATTTATAAAGTTGGCGGGTCGCAAGCAATTGCTGCAATGGCTTACGGTACAGAATCTATAACACAAGTTTATAAGATTTTTGGGCCTGGAAATCAATATGTAACAAAAGCAAAAGAACTTGTTCAACAAAACGGAATTGCAATTGATATGCCTGCAGGACCAAGTGAAGTATTGATAATTGCTGATGAAACTTGTGTTCCAAGTTTTGTGGCTGCAGATTTATTATCGCAAGCAGAACATGGAGCCGATAGTCAAGTAATATTATTGAGTGATAATCAAAATATTGTTGAAGAATGTTTGTCAGAACTTGAAAAGCAAGTTGTTTTATTACCAAGAAAAGAAACTGCTTTAAAAGCCTTGAATAACAGTAAAGCAATTGTACTAAATAATCTTGAAGAGTGTATAGAATTTAGTAATGAATATGCACCTGAGCATTTAATTATTGCATCTGAAAGGGCAAATGATTTAGTCGATAAAATATCAAATGCTGGTTCAGTGTTCTTAGGGAATTACAGCTGTGAATCTGCAGGAGATTACGCAAGCGGAACCAACCATACGCTACCAACAAATGGTTTTGCGAAAAATTATAGTGGTGTTTCTTTAGATAGTTTTGTTAAAAAAATCACTTTTCAAGAGTTAAGTGAAAAAGGGATTCAAAACATTGGAAAATCGATTGAAATAATGGCAGAAGCAGAAGATTTATTGGCGCACAAGAATGCTGTAAGCATCAGACTAAAAACATTAAGCGATGATTAAATTAGAAAAGTTAGTTCGTGAAAATATTTTGGCTTTGCAACCATATTCTAGCGCTCGAGATGAGTTCAGCGGAAAAGATGGAACCTTTTTGGATGCTAATGAAAATCCGTTTGGAGAATTAAATAGATATCCAGATCCATATCAAAAAGAACTCAAAGAAAAACTATCAGAAATAAAAGAGGTTAAAATAGAAAATATATTTGTTGGGAACGGAAGTGATGAAGTTATTGATTTGGCTTTTAGAATTTTCTGCAATCCAGGAATTGACAAAGCGTTGACTTTTTCTCCAACTTACGGAATGTATGATGTTTCTGCAGCTATCAATAATGTGGAATTATTAAAAATTCCTTTAAATACAGATTTTCAAATTGATTTAGAAAAGGTAAAACCACTTTTAAATGATACAAGAATAAAATTGATTTTCATTTGTTCGCCTAACAATCCAACAGGAAACTTAATGAACAAAATCGATATTGAATATATTCTCAATAATTTTAACGGAATTGTAATTATTGATGAAGCATATATAGATTTTTCGGAAAC
>CALIIP010000175.1 GCA_938018045.1 uncultured Flavobacteriaceae bacterium | reverse complement strand
AGTATTAGGATTATTAGGAGCCCTTCACGGCCACCCGACTATCAATGCCTGCATAGAAGACGAACTCTTTGCGAAATATTTACGTGCTTTTCTAGATGAAGAAGCAACTCCCATCTTAGGGCCAATAATCGGCATTAATTTGTCGGACTATAAAGACAGCCTGCTCGAACGTTTTGCCAACCCAAATATCAAAGACAGCGTCAGCCGTATTTGCTCAGAAAGCTCGGCCAAACTCCCTAAGTTTTTAATCGCCACCATTCATGAAAACTTAGCAACTGACGGAAGCATCAAATTCGCCACTTTGGTCATTGCGGCTTGGTGTTACTATAGCGATAAGCAAATAGACCAAAACGGAAAGCCTTTAGAAATTATAGATGTGATGCAAAGCAAACTGCATGAAGCAGCAAAAGCAACTGTTACTGACCCTTTGGCTTTTGTTAAGCAAGAATCTTTGTTTGGTGAGCTTTCAGAAAATGAGCGGTTTACTGCTTGCTATACTGCGATGCTGGATGAGCTTTATAAAATCAACGATATCAAAAAGTTGATGCGAAAGCTACTTTAACCATATTCCAACAATCCAACAATCCAACAATCTAAAAATTCAACTTCCAACAACCAACAACTCTCAACTCTCAACTACGATTACGGAAACCCGTAACCCCAATTCAAATTTTTATCTCAACTTTAAAGGGTAAAAATAATATCAGAAACTTCGTTTGCTACTGACCTTTTTACGATAGGCTTTCGTCGGTATTTGTACGATTTTATTTCTATTGTTTGATTACATTGCAAATCAATTTTTAGATTGGATATCATAAATTACAGTATCCAGCTTTTAGATGCAATTACCATAATATGAAAGGATTACTTATAAAACTTTGGAAGCCTCAAATTGAAGCTTGTGACTTAATTTCTAAATACATTAATGACTATCAAAGTGGTAAAACTAAAGTAGCATGTCTAATTAAGATGCCAACCGGAACAGGAAAAACAGGAGTCATGTCTGTGGTGTCACATGAGTTCGCTAAAGTAAAGTCAGTACTCGTTGTTTGTCCCAGAGATGCTTTAAGAACACAGCTTCATAAGGAAATTTCAGGTGGCTTTTTTACTAAAATATCACATGTCCCAAAAAAATCTAAAGTAACTAGAAAACTCTTGCCTGGAAAAACATTTAAAAAATCTGATTTAAATGAAGTTGTAGTGACTACAATTCAAAAACTGAATAATACAAGAAAAAAAGAGAAAGTAACATTTGAATCAATTTGCAAAAAATTCGATCTAGTTATCTTTGACGAAGGCCATTATGAGCCTGCTACAAACTGGAGTAAAGCTATTAGAGAAATAAATTCGCCAACAATAATTTTTTCTGCTACACCCTTTAGAAATGATCGTAAAACATTTGAATTTAATTCAGATTACGTTTATACAATCAAGCATAATGAATGTGAAAAATTAGATATATTAAGAAAACCAATATTTATTCCATGTAAAAATCAAAGTGATCCTAAAAAATTTGCACAAGTAATCTTAAAAGAATTTAAAATAATTAAAGGAAAATACGCAAAATCAAGATTAATCATTAGATGTGATGATTATCAAAGCATACTCAAAATTTCTAATGCACTTGATAATTTAGGAGAAACTTTTATTTCAATTCATGAACAGTTCGATCAAACAAAATATACTTGGGGATTTAAAAATATACCAGCAATAAGTAGTAAATCTGATATTTGGATACACCAATACAAGCTATTGGAAGGAATAGACGACCCAAATTTTAGAATGCTCGCAACTTATAACCCTATTAAAAATTCTAGACAATTAATTCAACAGATTGGTAGGATATTAAGAAATATAAATAGACGTAAAAATCAAAAAGCTTATATAATCGATCATGAAGATTCAATACATCAAAAGATGTGGGAATCGTATCTTGAATATGATGATACTATTGACTCTCAAATTGGCAAGACTTTTGGTGATAGTTTAAAAGAAGCATTGAGTAGCTTGCCTGCAATTGAATACATTGACAGAGCCTTCAGAAAGAATTATCTCAAAAAACCAACTCTTAAATTATTAGAGGACGTTTTTGTTCCGCTTTCTACTAATATTTTACAAACCAACAGTCTTCTAAGTTCTGCTATAATTGAAAAAGAAATTAAATTATATCATGAAGACAAAGGTCATTCTTCAAGTTTTCATAGAATAGATAAATTTACGGGGCTACATTTATACATAAGTTATACTAATTCATCCATTTTAGTAAAACATTTTTTCTTTGACATCGAATTAAATGTTTGTGTACATAAAATTATTGGTGACAAAGTATTGTTTTATGATTCCAAAGGCACCTCATTAAACACTTATTCATCAATATTCGGTGTTAGACCAGTCAAATCCTCTGATTTAAAAAAATTAATATCTTCAAGAAAAGAATCAAGACTTGTAAATGTTAATTTGCAAAATTCCATACTTGGAAATAATGCAATTACAGGTCATTCATACTCGGCTATATCGATTGAAAATACAGCCCCTTTTCTTGATGACCATGGTCAAGTAATTTCTTCTTTAGTAGGATACAGTAAGGAAAAATTAAATTTATTATTTAATAATAAAGATACTTTTAGAAGATACATAGGTATAAATAAAGGTAGATTAACACAATCCAGTAGTAAAGTTAACCTAAAAATTTATTTCGAATGGTTAGAACAAATAGTAGACTTAATAAACGGAAAGAGTAAATCATATAAAACGTTTGGCAGATATGCTAAAGAAACTAAACCAACAGGTAATATTAAGCCACTAAATATTTTATTGGATTTCTCAGAAATAGAATTAATAAAATTTAAAGATGGAAGTGGAGAAATATATAATTACGAAATAATTTCGACGGTTGAAGAAAAACATAATAGCTATTACACAAAAGTAAAATTAGATAGTCAAGAATATGAAATAGAAATTATATATGACATAGCAAAAGAGCGATTTAAATTAGAATCAACTGATATTTCTAAAGAATTTTGGAATGAAGAAAATAAAGATATAATTCAATATTTTAATCAGAATCAGGCTTTTCGAATTGTCACTAATAAGAAGAATTTAATGTATGCCTTTGGTTCCTTTTATAACCCACAGCTAAAAACAGGTTCAAGCTTCAAGCTAGATACTTTTCAGTTAAACAATATATTAATCCCTATCAAAGAATTGAATTTTAAATTCATTAATGAAAAAGGATCTAAATGCCAGCCCTATCATAGAGGTTGGCAACTAGATTCTTTATTTCATCTAATTGATTCAAAGGGCAAAGGAACTGTTTTATCCACAGAATTTAAAAACACAGAAATATTAGTATGCGATGATATGGGAGTTGAAGTCGCGGATTTTATTTTATGTACTGATAATAAGGTGTCATTCATTCATGTGAAGGGAATTGGAAAGCAACCAGTTTCTAAAGTTAGTGCTTCAAAGCTTATGGAAGTTTGTGGTCAAGCAATTAAAAATATTGAGTACTTATCAATGTTTAATACAAAAGCACCAGCTGGTATTGCAAACAAATGGTCTAAAGTATGGACAGCTGACAAAGTAAAAGGAAAAGTCAAAAATAGAATAAGAGAAGGGAATAAAGTAAATCATAAAGATAATTGGAGAGCTATATCATCAAAAATATCAGACCCTTCTATTGAAAAAGAAGTATGGCTCGTTCTTGGAGGCATATTATCAAAAAAAGAATTTATTCAACAATTGCAGAAAACCACAAGGAATAGTGTAGCATTACAAACTTTAATGCTATTAAATGGGACATTGGCAAATGTTGGTTCTATTGGAGCGAAATTGAAAATATTTTGTAGCAATTAATAAGTTAATAGCCCCGCTAGCGCGAGCCTGCCTGGTCGGCAGACAGGCATCTTGCCTGCCTTGCCAGTCAGGCAGGCTCGTGCCGTTAAGAGTAAGTGCTATTAAAGAAATATGGTAACTTGTTATTATATATAAGTGTTGTAGCTAATTTAACAATAGTCTTTTATGAAAAATATCATCTTCGTAATATTCATCATTTTACTAAGTATTTCTTGTCAAAAAAAAAGTGAGTGTAACTATATTGAAAATTACTTTCAAGAGGTTTATTTAGCTGAAGAAGCATATTACAAAGAAGACTACCAAATGGTTTTTGACAATATGTCTAAAGCAACAGAAAACTGTAAGCTCCTTAATCAACCTATGATTTATGAAATGATGAAATATGCTGAATCAGCTGCCAGAATAGGTGAAAACAAAAAAGCTTTTGAGTTAATTCGAGAGTTGATATTAAACGGTTATGAGATTAATCAACTTTCAAACAATGATGCATTTAAAAATATTAAAGAATCAACAGAATGGAAAAAGATTGAAAGTGAATATGGGAAATTACATGAAGAATACTTAAACTCTATCAATCTTGAGCTGAGAGAACAAATAAGTGAGATGAAAAGAGTAGACCAATTGTATAGAGCTAGAGGTCATTATGATGAACAAAAATGTGATAGTATTGATATTATAAATGAGAGAGAATTAAAAAGAATAGTCGAAAACTATGGCTATCCAGATGAGAGAATAATCGGTGGATATAAAATAGATAATCGACCTGTTGACGCTGGTATTATGTTATTTCACTTTGAAGATTATGAATACTGGACAAAGACACTTAAAGAATTAATAAAAAAAGGTCAAGCTCCACCTCGAAGTCTAGGAACATTTGTAGATAGTTACAAAAGAAGAGTCCCCGAAGAGAAAAAATTTATTTATGGTATTTACGATGATGTTGGTGAAAATCAAATTGTAGATTTCGAACAACTTGATGAAAGGCGAATATCAATAGGGCTTGCTCCATTAAGTTTAAAAAAGAGTGTTGACGTTTTAAGAAATGAATATTATGCTCAATAAAAACTGGCTACACCTCCCCGCTGGCGCTCGTCTGTGACGGGTGACCCGCAACAGTAAGCAGAACCTGATAAAATAGTTGTAAATTGAAGTTGTACGGGTACGAGCGAAAATGAACAAGTCTTGCTATTGCCTATATTAGCTAGTTGTTCAACCAAACCAAAACTACATGAAGAAATATATATCCCTAGTCATCGGGTTTTTAGCCGTAGCCAATTTAACCTACGGGTTTTTTACAAACCAAACAGAAGCTGCAATTTTCGGAATTGAAATGAACATATGGACGTATAGAGCTATCTGGGCTTTCTTTGCATTGTTTTCGTTTTATGATTTTTACAAAAAAAGCAAACCAGAAAACAATTAAATCACCACGCTAGCGCGAGCATCTTCTTAGTGCCGTCAAACAGTAAGCTATAAAGAAATAAAGTAACTTGTTATTATATACAAGTGTTAGCAACAAGCTAAAAAAATTATTCAACAGCAAATGACCTTTAATAAAAAAGACAAAATTGAAATATTTGAGAATGCAATTGGTTGGATTGTAGTTCTTGCAATGTTTATTTATGGAGGTGCTAAATTATTCCAATTTGACGGTGCTTCAGAAATTGATAAAACAGTATCTGAAATGACCGGAATGGAATTAATGTGGGCATTTTACGGCTATTCAAAAGCCTTTGCTATAACATTAGGGGTTTTTGAAATTATTGGTGGACTTTTAATTCTTATAAAAAAAACAAGAATTATTGGTTGCATATTTACATCAACTATACTTGTAAATGTTATTTTTCAAGATATCTATTATGATGTACATCTTGGCGCATTGAAAGCAGCATTACTATATCAAATATTGATTTTAATAATATTATGGTTAAATAAAGACAAACTTATTAGAGCTATAAAAACTCTATTGGAATCAAAAAAAATAGAACAACCGAAAATGAAAGTATTTTTAAAATTAGTAATCGCTTTTATTTTGTTCGTGGGATTGAGAATAGCGGAGTATTACGTTACAATCAAGATGTAAAAAGCCAGTTGCTAACAATGCCTATAATTAATGCGGGGTTTAGGTTTTTACGCCAAGGCCTGTATATATTTATGAGGTCGCAAAATCTTTGGGATTTTGCTTAGGACAGGAAAAATTAAAACAAAACAAAAAGATTTGGCTACGAGCTGTGGCGCGATGGAAATCGCAAATAAGAGCCCCACACTAATAATAGCCTAGACGTTGGCAGTAATATGAAAAACTCACTCAAAAGAAAATTTAAACTGAATGATTTGTAAAAATTGTGAACAGAATTTTAATGGTAATTATTGCAGTAATTGTGGACAAAATTCAAATGTTAGAAAAGTTGATTACAAATACCTAATAAGTGAAATTCCGAATAGCATTTTTCAAATAAATCGTGGATTTTTATTTACTTTAAAGGAATTGTTCACAAAACCTGGGCATAGTATCAGAGAGTTTTTAGAAGGTAAAAGAAAAAAACATTTCAAACCTATAGCATTCATAATATTTACATCTACTTTATACGTACTAGCACATTACTTTATCGGAAATCAAACATTCATTGATGATGCGATTTCTGGCTATAACGCTGCAAGTAAAGAGGAAAACAGCGCCTTGATAAATTGGATTTCTAAAAACCAAACGTATGTTATATTAATTTTAGTTCCATTTTTTTCTCTTGCATCTTATTTAGCTTTTATAAAATCAAAATATAATTACTTTGAACATCTTGTTCTGAACATTTATATAACTGGACAACAAATGTTCATATATTTTATTTTCAGCTTTATTTTTGACAGGAATGGTTATTTAATATTGTTGCCCCTTTTGTTAGGAATGACATTTAATTTTTGGACGTATATTCAATTTTTCAACAACAAAAATACTTTTAAGAAAATATTGCACATTCTATTAACGTATTTAATTTTTATTTTGGTAATGATTATTGGAATGATGATAGGAATTATCTTTATGAAAATAATCGAATAAATACTACTGCCAACAATGGCTATAGTTAATACGGGTTTTGGTGCTTAACCCAAAGTTTAGTCATATTTATAAAGTCCGCCAAATCTTTTGATTTGGCTTTAGAACAAAAAAGATAAAACAAAATAAAAAGATTTGGCTAAGTGCTTAATCGGAAATTAATTACTTTTAATTCCCGTACTAACCATAGCCGAGCCGTTGTGCGTCATTTAAGAAAACTGAACTGAAATCAAACTGAATGGGAATATTTGATAAATTGTTTGGAGGTAAAAAAGAAAAACCATCTGACTCGTCTTCTAATCAAGAACTTCGAATGGAGTATAATATTATGAAAAATATCTCATTGGAAAAATGTCAGAAATACGAAAATGCAGACTTATATGAATTAGTTGAAAGTGGAATTTATAAAGACTTGACTGACGAAAATGACGCAAAATACAGAATGACTATTGCTTATGAATTGGAATTTGATGACAGTAATAATCAATATCCATTGGATGATATTTTGGACAAATACTATTTACACGTTTCCGACTTTTTGGAATCGGAAAATAATAGTGAATCAAATAAATATAAACTTGAATTAGCTGGAGATTTAGATGATATAAAAAAGTCTAGAGAAATAATTGGAAAGAGGATTTTCAATCGTGACTTTTTAGATGAAGGACAAGTAAGAGTAAATTTAATAGTTCAATAAAAAAACGAACGCACAACAATAGCTATAATTAATACGGGTTTTGTTGCTTAACCCAAAGGTTAGTGTTTAAAATCAATCCCGCCAAATCTTTTTGATTTGGCTTTATAAAGAAAAAATAAAACAAAATAAAAAGTTTTGGCTAAGTGCTTAATCTAAAGTTAGTTACTTTTAATTCCCGTACTAACCATAGCCGAAACGTTGTGGGTAATGCCAATCCTTGACTCTAAATTCAGTGTCTTATCCTCAATTTCTTCTTCAAAAGCTTATTGTAAATAATAATTTGATACACTATTTCTGATCTGACTCTTGTTGTTTTGACGAGATAAAAACTAAATA
>CALIIP010000174.1 GCA_938018045.1 uncultured Flavobacteriaceae bacterium | reverse complement strand
TAAAAAAACCATGTTTACCCTTTTAGCAATCATACTTATTATATTGCTGTTATTCGGTTATCAAGACAAAGAAGTAAGTGAATTAACAGATAAATATGCACCGTCTCCATCTGCTTTTGTAGAAATAAATGGAATGAATGTACATTATCGTGATGAAGGGAACCCAAAAGACTCCTTGCCAATTGTATTGATTCATGGTACTGGTGCAAGCCTACATACTTTTGATGCTTGGACAACAAATCTAAAAGCCAATAGACGTGTTATTCGCATGGATTTACCAGCTTTTGGCCTAACAGGTCCTTTTCCAGACCGAATCTATTCTATTGAAAATTATGTCACTTTTATTGAGCAATTTTTAGCATCACAAAACATAAAGAAATGTGTTTTAGGTGGTAATTCATTAGGCGGAAATATCGCTTGGAACTACACAGTTAAAAATCCATCAACAGTAGAAAAATTAATCTTAATTGATGCTGCTGGTTATCCTTTTAAACCAGAGAGTATGCCAATTGCGTTTAAACTTGCAAAAACACCTATCATCAACAATCTCTTAACAATTATTACGCCTCGCTTTATGGCAAGAGCAAGTGTAGAGAATGTATACGCTGATAAATCTAAAGTTACAGACGAAATTGCAGAAAGATATTTTGACTTGACATTAAGAACAGGAAATAGACGTGCTTTGGTTGATAGAATGACGCAAGATATTGATACAAATAATCATCAAAAAATAAAAGAAATTCAACAGCCAACACTGGTGCTTTGGGGAGATCAAGACAAATTAATTCCGCTGAATAATGCAACTCGTTTTCACGAAGATTTACCTAACAGTAAATTAGCAATTTTGAGAAATGTTGGTCATGTACCAATGGAAGAAAGTCCGGAAGAGAGTTTGGTTATAGTTCTAGATTTTTTAAAAAACTAAACCTTACTTTTACATTTAAAAAAAAATGAACTATGAGTTATATTGAATTAATGTATATACATCTTGCAACAGTAATACCATGTTTTGTTATAGGTACATTGCTATTATTAATCAAAAAAGGAACAAGTATTCACAAAAAACTAGGTCGAGTTTATATGATTTTGATGCTGATAACTGCAACTATTACATTATTTATGCCTGCACATGTTGGTGGAAGAATATTTGGCCATTTTGGCTGGATACATAGTTTTAGTTTTTTAACTATTTATACAGTTCCTACTGCATACTTTGCAATAAAAAGAGGAGATGTTAAATCCCATAAAAGAAAAATGATACTGTTATATTTTGGTGCAATTATAATTGCTGGAAGTTTCACTTTTGTTCCTGGAAGGTTCTTAAATAACTTATTGTTTTAATAAACATCAATCCTTTTCTTCCCAAACCTTTATTTCTTTAGTTTCAGATAATTCACCGTCTTCAAAAAATTCCCAAGGACCGACTTTTAAATCCTCTTCATACATCCCTTTTTGTTTCAAGTTTCCGTTATCTTCATAAAAAGCAGCAAACCCATGAAGTTCTCCGTTTACATAGTTTACATCCTCTATCAAAATACTTTTTGGGCTGTACTTTTTACTATTTCCATGTAATTTTCCGTCTTTGAAATGTGCAAGTTTTGTTAACTTTCCATCTTCATAAAAAACCTTAAATTCACCATTTAAAACATTGTTTTTATAATTCTCTTCAATAAGTATTGTCTTGCCGTCTTTATGGTAATACACCCATTTTCCAATGCGCTCTTTACCCTTCATTTTTCCTTCACTTTCAGGTAAGCCTTTTAATGTAAAATGCTGCACTAAAGCCTCATCACTATTTGGTTTAAATGTTTTTAATACCATTGGGAAATCAGAAGAAACTGGTGAATAATATTTAAAAACACCAACTTCTTTTCCGTTTTTAAACTGACCGTGATAGCGAATTCTTTTATTCTCATAAAACTTCTCCCAAACGCCAATGCGTTCTCCTTTTGCGTTGACTTGATTTACCTTCTCTTGGGCAAATAAACTACAAAATAAAAAGAGGGAACTTAAAATACTTAATGCAATTTTATTCATACTATCATATATTTTACATTCCTAAAACAACAATCATTCCGCTTTTATTGTATGTAACCAATTTTTTAATTGTTCTGTTTGTGTTATAGATAATATTGCATCACCATGTGTAATTAAATAACTTTCTAAAGGCATTTTACCCTCTTCCGTTTCTTCAATTATTTCTTTAATCTTATGATTTTTTCTTTTCTGAGAATAGGTATTCCATTCTGAAAAATTCAACTCCTCTTTCCCTTCATCAATATGATCTTTAATCCACCAAGAAATGGGTGCGATTCTATCATACCAAGGATAATTGGTGTTGTTAGAATGACAATCATAACAAGATGTTTTTAATAATGTTTCAATCTCTTTTGGCGGATTTGTTACTGCTATGAAGTCATTTTCAGAAATGTTTTCTGATTGATTCAATTCTACAGGTACAAATTGCAACCCAATAAATACAATCAACAGGAAAAGTAAAATTTTACGAACCATGATTTAAGTTTTAAAGTATAAAAATACATTATTTTAGTATTTTTGACTGATGATAGAACAAGAATTAATAAAAATGTTGGAAACAAAAGTTAGTTCGTATCGAGAAATTCGAGAACGCTACGCTATGCATATTCTTTCAGATCAAAATTTGTTCTTGCCATTACTCAATATCGCATTTGATGTAGATAATAAAACATCTATAAGAGCGTGTTGGGTTTTAGAATTTGTGCTGAGAGAAAAATT
>CALIIP010000173.1 GCA_938018045.1 uncultured Flavobacteriaceae bacterium | reverse complement strand
CCAGATGATTTATTACCAAGATTATTTGAACGTCACGTCCGTGGCAGAGGTTTAAATCAGGCAGGTGAAGGAATAGGTTTAGCAATTGTTAAAAGATTATGTGATCAATTTGATTGGGATATTTCTATTGAGAATAGATCTGATATGGGCATATTAGTGACACTCACTAAAAAAGAAGAAAATATAGAAAATAGTTAAGTATGTATTTCTAAATTATAAAGAGTTATTGGAATTTAATGAAAAAAAATAATATAACGATAGAAAAAAAATACAATTCTCGAGTAGCTTCAGATAGTTGTTCACCAGTAACGATGTACCATGACGGTGACTGCCCTTTATGTAAATTTGAAGTCAAAGCAATGCAAAAATTAGATAGTAAAAAGGCTATTCGATGGGTTGATATTACTAAAGATAAAGATGCATTGAATGAAGCTGGAATTAGTTATAAACAGGCTATGGATAGGATTCATGTAAGAGATGAAAATCAAAAAATGTTGACTGGTGTTCGTGGTTTTCTGGCTGTATGGGAACATTTGCCATATTACAGAAGAGTTGTTCCCGTGATTAGAAAAGTACCTTTATTACTGCCGTTGATGGAAACAGTCTATACAGTATTTGCAAAATATCGCTTACCATTAACAGGAAAGAAACAACTTAGTGTTGAGAAAGAATAGGGCGGTCTGCTTTTAAACATAATAATTGAAAACATCATAATAAACTTAACATCTTGTTATTGAGGAATTCAAAATTAATCGCATTAACCCAAAAAAACTATACCTTACTAAATGGACTTCTACAGAACCAAAAAGGAAGGAGCGTCATTTTATTATTACTGACTTGATAAAAGATGACGCTGAATTGATTGTTGGCTGTATGTTAGAAGCTGTTATAAATAAAAACCGATATGAAATTGATTGGCGAGATTTAAAAGATAATGAAACTTGGTTGATGGGATGGAAGTAACCCTATATTAAAAGCTAATGACTTACTTGCGTAACTTTAAAATTGCTTTCGATTATGGCTGTTAAAGCTTTTATTCGAGACTGTAAATTATCAATTTCAAGTAACATTTGTTTATCTGCATCAGCTATTTCAATAAAATAAAAAAGTGCATTAAATAGGTTCTCAGTACTCAATTTTTCTAAAACTTCCCAATCAAGTTTCATCTCAGTTTGATTGAAGTAACTTTGAAGTGCGCTTATAAAATTACTTTTAACAGAAGAATCATATTCTTTATAATACTTAGCATCTTCAGAGTCCTCAAAATCAATATTAAACCTGGACCAATTAGGGACTATTAACCTATAACCTCGCATGGTTTCTAATTTTTCTTGAATTTCAAAACGACATAAACCGGTTAAAGACAACTCAATTCTGCCGTCATTAGTTTCTTCATATCGAGTTACTCGTGCTGCACAACCAACTTGATAGAGTTCAGAGTCATTATTTTTATCTAACGGTTGAATCATTCCAATCAGTCGATGACTCTGCATTGCATCCTGTAGCATATTCAAATATCGCGTTTCAAAAATGTTCAAGGGTAAGTGACCACCAGGCATAACTACCGCGTTATTCAATGGAAATATGGGTAAGGTATTAGGCAATTGTTCAAACGTTTGCATAAATGGACTTATTTTTTTCATACTTATCCTTGTTAAAAATTAAAAAAACGAGTGAACACTTATATTGGTCGGTAAAAAACGCATCACTCCACTTTTAAGTGATATTGATGCAACTCCACTCCACCTTTGAGTCAGTACTAAAAGCAATGCTTTTTCTTGCTGAAGTTAGGCTCAATTAGATTACTTAAATATGGTTACTTGGGTTGTAACTCTCTAATACGCATTGGCATTTGATCAATTTTAGCGAATATTTCATCTAAGTTTACGATCTGTTGACGAAGCTTTTCTCCTCGATCAAGACCAATTAATATTAAGCGAAATTCTTCATTATTTACTGAATACGTTGTCCTGAAATTCTTTGCCTTTAGTTCTTCTCTGGAAATATCTTTGAGGAGCACTTTATCATTCGCAATTACATGCCAAGACTGAATGTTACGTTCATTAAAACCCTGGTTAAATTCAATCAATGATTTATTAAAAAGCTGATATTGTTTGTTTTCAATACTAGGTGTAAACACAATAAGTTGTCTTTTTTTCCATGCAAATTCCCCTAAGGCTTCATGTATATTTTTACTAGCCATAACACCCAATGAGTTAAACATTAGAATAAATAGTAACAGACATTTTTTCATTACAATATTTCAGACACTTATTTTTGGGTATTTACATCGAATAGTTTACGGAATAAAGGAGTCGAAATTGGCTTGTTTTTTGATAACCAGATCCCTAAATATGCTTTAGCTAATTCAGCTGATTTTATCTCAATAAGGTTATTATTGTTTAAATCAAGTCTCATAGTCTGGCTTTTACCGTTATAGCAAAGAGAATAGATATCGCCTTTCTTGACTGATTTCATAGAGCTTTGCAGTAAATCCAAAGGTTTTTTGATTTTCTCTAAAAACTCAATACTATGCTGTCGTTTCAATATTTTAGAGGTTGCCAGCCTAAACTTATCCTCAGTTAGATTTACGGCATAATCCAATTTTAAACATTTCGATATATTTTCATTGAGAATGTTATCAGCAGTAAGTGTATTGGGACTATATAAGCTGATGTCATACACTTTTATCATTTTTAAATATCTTACTTCACCTTTGTTGAATAGAGGCCATTTTTTTGTTGAAGCGTTAGCTACAGATAAAGTTAAGGTTGTAATCAAAATTAATGAAGTCAATATTAGCTTTGTTAAAATAATTAAGTTAACTGAGGATATAGTTTTGAATGATTTTATTTGCATTGGTTATACCTTAAATGCCTAAATATTTATTTTTTTAAAACTTATAAATACTTCACCCAACCTGAAACCAAATTTACTCATTTTGGCACGATTAAGAAGAACCCCATTTGGTTGTAAAAACATCCAATCATCAAAATTTACTTTATAGGTTTTATCTCCGACGGGTAAATTAAGCACATAATTCCAATGAAATGCATTGCCCGCGCTAGCTCCCTTTGCTGTTCCTATGACGTCACTTGCTGTTCCACTAAACTTATTATTTTCTTCTTTCGTAATTGTCCAAATGCGTTTAGATTTCTCTCCATCATTCCATACAAAGTCTTCTTCAAGTACTAACCTTCCTTGATCATCAATAGTCCCTTTTATATCAACTACAAACTGCCGTTTAAGCTGTCCATTGCGGTCTTGAAACATTCCCCAGCCTTTTGTTTCGCCTTGAAAATAATCAAATAATGATAAACTTGGTTTATGTTGTTTGTAATCTTGAACGTTCATTGAATTACTGCACCCGCTTATAAGAGGAAATAATAGAAATAGAGCGATCAACAGTCGCTGTTTTAGAGTTTTCATTGTTGTTACCTTTCTTTGTGCTAGTGCCTAGTGAGGAAGAATTAGTAAAGAAATTTTTGCCAAAAGGGTAATGCCACATTTGAAAAATCACCCATATTTTAAATATGACTGGAATTAATGCGTATAAAATAATGAAAGTGAGAGTGGTATTTTCATTGGGCGTTTGTGAGCCGAGTGAATCAGTTTTTAAACCCACGAGATCTAATAAAGGAAATGCTATACCTATAGCGAGGGCTAATGATAGCTTTGTTAATAACCCCCATAGGCCAAAAATTAAGGCGGTTGAATTTTGTGGATTAGATTCATCAATTGAGAGATTATTATCTGAAGCAGTACTCATATTAGTAATATTTTGCGATATATCTGCTTGAATAGAAGCTGGCATTACAACGTCGGCCCCTAAACAAAAACCACTGACTAAACAAATGAGTAGAAACGGATAAAAATCACCTGTATTCAAAAAAGGTACCCAAATAAAACTTAAGATTGCGCCAACTAGAGCTATACACCAGCTTGTA
>CALIIP010000172.1 GCA_938018045.1 uncultured Flavobacteriaceae bacterium | reverse complement strand
ATCTGCAAAACCAGCATTTAAGATATTAAAATCACCATCAAATACCCATAAAAACAAACCGTTTGCCAATAAAAATACAGCAATCACCAAGTAACCAATTGGTGTTGAAAAAAATGAATTTAATTCTTTTTTTAATATTGCTATCAAATGTCTAATTGTTTATGCTTGTTAAAAAATATTTCTTTTCGAGTTTGAAAATTCTATTATTTTTAAAATTTTCATCTCTTCTTTCTGGTTGAAAAATAAAATTATATTTTTCTAATAACGAAATAGAAGGTATATTATTTTTATGTGTATAAGCTTCTATAGTATTTAAATCCATTTCTTTAAAACCAAACTTTAAAACTTCATCTACAACTTCACTCATCATTCCTTTTCTATAAAATTCAGGTTTTAATTTACAACCAATTTCAGCATATTTATTTTCTAAAGAAATTCTATGTAAAATAACACTTCCTATTACTATATTTTCAAATTCTATCAGCCAAAAAATTCGATTTTTCTTTTTATAGAGTTCATTGCAAAGAATTATAAAATCTTTAGTTTCATCAAAATTTTGAATCCTTTTTGTTTCAACAAATTTATTAATTTCTTCACTTGAGCGTAACTCAAAAACATCTTCTATATCATCGAAATTTGCTTGACGTATAGCGAGTCTTTCGGTTTTTATATTTGGAAAGTTTTTAAAATTAAAAAAAATCATTCTTTTATAATACTTTACTACTATGTAATTTATCTACACTCCAAGCCTCAGGTTTTTTGTTAAACAAAGGTTTTGTCTTACTCCAAACTTCTTTAAAATAATCTGAATGTCTATAATTATTCAAATCTTCTTCAGAATCCCAATAACTATAGGTAAAAAATACACCTTTATCAATCTTGTCATTGTATAACTCTAATAAACGACAACCTTCTGAATTTCGTATTTTTTCTTTCGAATTTTCAAATATCTGTAAAAAAGCAGGAATATTATCTAAATGAAAACTTAATTTAACGATTCGAATCAGCATCTTTGAATATTACGGTTAATTGATCACGATATTTTAATCCTAATAAATTGGACGCTCCTCCAACAGTTTCTAGGTTACTTCTATAAATAGAAATTTCTATAAGTTCTGCAGAATTAAATAAACACAAGCGACTTCCGTCATGATGGCGTTCTTCGACAGGAAGTGAAAAGTCAATAATATCACTATACTTTTCGTTAATTTTCTTGAAAGTATAACGTCCTACAAGCATTTCAAAACGACGCCCTAATCCGATTTGATTGAATAATTTTCGGCTAATATTTGTAATTACATTGCCATAATTATCAATATATATAACACTTCCTGTAATTTTTGTATTGTCTGATGAAATTATAGGTTGTAAGTCTTTGATTTTTTTGAAATCAGTTATTTCCTTACCGATTATATCTAAAGAGCCTCCACGTTTTATATGGCATGCCACTTTTACAAAAACATCCAATACAGGAAAACTACTTTCAACGATATCGTGAATATTTATTTCTACAATTTTTTCTGGTCTAAACTCTGAAGCAATCATAGAAATAACACCATTATTCGGACAAACAAAATAGTGGTTATCTAATTTTAATGCAATATGATTTGTTTCTTTATTTAATTCAGAATCGACACCAATAATGTGAACACTTCCTTCAGGAAAACTTTTATATGCATTTTTTAAAACATATGCAGTTTCTGCAATATTAAAAGGAGTAATTTGGTGAGAAATATCAACAATAACTGCTCCAGGAAGTTCTGTATGTATAGCGCCTTTTACTGCACCAACAGAGTGATCTTTGAGTCCGAAATCGGTAGTTAAAGTTATTAAAGACATTTGTTAATTACTTCCTAAAGTTATTTGTATGGTTACAAAAATAAATGTATAAATTTGTTATGCAAATCTAATCAATATTCATTTATAAATGATTTGTTTTTACAAGCATTTTTACCCATTTTTAAAATTTAAACAATAACCATTTGAACGAAAGATTAATAGAACTTACCGATATCAATCCAAATGATTTATTTGGCGCTGGAAATAGTAACGTAGCAATTATAAAGAAATTTTATCCGAAATTAAAAATTGTTGCACGTGGAAATAAATTGAAAGCTTTTGGAGAACCTGAAATCTTAGATGAATTTGAAAAGAAAGTAGCACAACTTGTTAGTTATTTCAAGAAGTATAATAAGTTGGATGAAACTAGTATAGAAGGTGTGTTAACTTCAAGCGGTAAGTCTACGAGGTCATCAAAAGATACAGAAGGTGTTTTGGTGCATGGTGTAAGTGGTCGTTTGATAAAAGCCCAAAGTCCGAATCAGCAAAGAATGGTTGATTTGATGGAGAAAAATGATATGTTGTTTGCTGTTGGTCCTGCAGGAACAGGAAAAACATATACAGCAGTTGCATTGGCGGTTAAAGCGTTAAAAGAGAAAGAAGTACGTAAGATAATTTTAACGCGTCCAGCAGTTGAATCAGGTGAAAAATTAGGTTTTCTTCCAGGAGATATGAAAGAGAAATTAGATCCTTATATGCAACCTTTATATGATGCGTTACGTGATATGATTCCGTCAGAAAGATTAGAATCTTATCTTGAAAAAGGAATTATACAAATTGCTCCTTTGGCATTTATGAGAGGACGAACGCTTGACAATGCTTTTGTGATTTTAGATGAAGGACAAAACACAACACATGGTCAAATGAAAATGTTTTTGACGCGTATGGGAAAAAGCGCAAAGTTTATTATTACTGGTGATCCAGGACAAATTGATTTACCACACCGTCAAATATCAGGATTAAAAGAAGCGTTATTGGCACTAAAAGATGTTGAAGGTATTGGAATGGTATATTTAACAGAAAGTGATGTTGTACGCCATAGATTGGTCAAGCATATTATAAAAGCATTTAAAAGTTTAGAATCAGAATAATTATGTTTGATAAAGAATTAAGTTTACAAGAGTATTTTTATATCGGTTATCTGTATTTGATAGCTTTAGGAGTTGTAAGTGATGCAATTTTCTATGGGATCTTTGGTGTCTCTTATTTAAATTATACAACTATTTTAGATGCGTTGATTTCGCCAATAAGTTTATTGGTAAATAATTGGCACATTTCTATTTTTCTTGCTTTAATGTTTTGGTTGATGCAAATGTACTTCTCAAAATGGATGTTTAAATTATATGCATATTTAAGGGTTAAAAAGTGGTATAAAAAGATATATAATATCGAAAAATGGGATAAGAAATATGCTGAATTAGAGAAAAAAAAGAACAACCCTTCAGGCTTGATGTTTATCTTTTTCTTGCTTTTTGTTTCTATGAGAACTGGAATGGGAATTGGAACAAAGCAAAGGGTAAATACAAAAGAAGTAGTTCCAAATTATACATTGGTTTTTAAAGACAATACAAAATTAGATGTAAAAAAAGTAGGACAGAATTCTGCCTATTTCTTCTATTTTATTCCAGGAGAAAAAGTAATTACTGCAACTCCAATTGCTGAAAATTTAAAGCAAATAAAGGTGTTAAAAAAGGAAAAGAAGTAAACCTTCAACTTTAGAACTAATAAAATGAATACAATAAACGATACAAATTATAATTTTCCGAAGCAAAAATCAATCTACAAAGGAAAAGTTCGCGAAGTTTATAATATTGATGACGAATTTTTAGTGATGATTGCAACCGATAGATTGTCGGCTTTTGATGTGATTATGCC
>CALIIP010000171.1 GCA_938018045.1 uncultured Flavobacteriaceae bacterium | reverse complement strand
ACCTTAAGGTGGTTATAGCGATAGGGCTCACCTCTTCCCATCCCGAACAGAGAAGTTAAGCCTATCAGCGCAGATGGTACTGCCATTATGGTGGGAGAGTATGTCATCGCCTTTCTTTAAAACTCCGTTACATGTATTTGTAACGGAGTTTTTGTTTTATAAAAATAAATTTATTTGATGAAATATATCCATAAAAAAACCATCTCGAAAACGAGATGGTTTTTTTTAATAAATATGTTAGGAATAATTATCCTTTAATTACACTTCTTGAAATAACAATCTTTTGAATTTCCGAAGTTCCTTCGTAAATCTGCGTGATTTTTGCATCACGCATCAAACGTTCTACATGATAGTCTTTTACAAAACCATTTCCACCATGTATTTGAACCGCTTCTACAGTTTGTTCCATTGCTACTTTTGATGCATAAAGCTTTGCCATTGCACCTGAAACATCATAGTTGTTCCCTTGATCTTTATCCCAAGCACATTTCATTACTAAATGACGCGCAGCTTCAATTTCTGTTACCATATCTGCTAATTTGAACGCAATTGCTTGGTGGTTACAAATTTCTGTACCAAAAGCTTTACGTTCTTTAGAATATTTTAAGGCCAATTCATATGCTCCAGAAGCAATTCCTAATGCTTGAGCAGCAATTCCAATTCTACCTCCTGATAATGTTTTCATTGCAAACTTAAATCCAAAACCGTCTTCACCAATTCTATTTTCTTTAGGAACTTTCACATCATTAAATTGAAGTGTGTGTGTATCGCTCCCTCTGATCCCTAATTTATCTTCTTTAGGGCCAATATGAAAACCTTCCATTCCTTTTTCTAATATAAAAGCATTTATTCCGCGATGTCCTTTACTTCTGTCAGTTTGTGCAATAACTAAATAGACTCCTGCACGTCCACCGTTTGTAATCCAGTTTTTTGTACCGTTTAATAAATAATAATCACCTTTATCTTCAGCAGTTGTAGCTTGTGATGTAGCATCAGAACCAGCTTCTGGTTCGCTTAGACAAAAAGCACCAATTTGTTCTCCTGTTGCAAGTTTTGTTAAGTATTTTTGTTTTTGTTCTTCAGTACCATAATTTTCTAAACCATAACATACCAAAGAATTATTTACTGAAACCATAACAGAGGCTGAAGCATCAATTTTTGACAATTCTTCCATCACCAAAACATATGAAATTGCATCCATACCACTTCCTCCATATTTTGGATCAACCATAAGTCCTAGAAATCCAACTTCACCCATTTTTCTAACTAATTCGTCAGGAAATGTTTGTGCATTGTCTCTTTCTATAACTCCTGGAAGTAATTCAGTTTGTGCAAAATCTCTTGCAGCGTCTCTAATCATTTTATGCTCATCTGTAAGGCTAAAATCCATAATATAAATTGGTTTTTGAATTGTTTTTTCTGTTTTGCAAAGATAGTGTTTTTGAGGATAAAATAATAATTGATAAGTTCTAATATCATTTGTATTTTTACTGAATGAGTTATGAGAAAAAATTTGCAATTGGTTTGATGAGCGGAACATCTTTAGACGGTGTAGATTTAGTGTATGTATGTTTTGAAAAAAGAGATGATTACTTTTTTGAAATATTAGAGGCTAAAACATATTCTTATTCTGAAGAATGGAAAAATAAACTTCAGGAAGCATTTCATCAATCAGAAAATAAAATTAAGCAATTAGATATTGAGTATGGTAACTATTTAGGGAACCTAATAAATTTATTCATTACTGATTATCAGATAGATACTATTGATTTTATTGCATCACACGGACACACAATCTTCCATAAACCAGATGAAGGAATTACCTTGCAAATAGGAAATGGAAAAGAAATTTCAAGGATTACTAGTCAAAAAATTGTTTGTGATTTCAGAACTCAAGATGTTAATTTTGGTGGTCAAGGAGCACCTCTTGTTCCTATAGGTGATCAGTTACTTTTTACAGATTATGAATACTGTTTGAATTTAGGGGGTTTTGCCAATATTTCTTTTGAATATAATGATGACCGTATTGCTTTTGACATTTGTCCTGTGAATATCGTAATGAATCATTATGTGCAAAAAATAGGAATGGAATATGATGATAAAGGGAAATTGGCTTCAGAAGGAAAAATTAATTTTCAGTTGTTAAAAGAATTAAACAATCTTGAATTTTATAATGATGATAAGCCAAAATCATTAGGTTATGAATTTGTTGTTGCTATTGTTTTTCCGATGATAGATAAATATAACTTATCAGTAAAAGATATCTTAAGTACATTTGTTGAGCATGTTGTTTTTCAGATTTCAAGCAAAATAAAACTTAGCGGAGAATTGTTAATTACAGGTGGAGGAACTTTTAATACTTTTTTGATTGATAAATTAAAAAAGAGTATTCAGAATCGAATTGTTATTCCAAATGAACAAATTATTGAGTTTAAAGAAGCCTTAATTTTTGCTTTTTTAGGTTTGTTACGTCTTGATAATCAAGTTAATTGTCTAAAAAGTGTGACAGGAGCAAAAAAAGACCATAGTAGCGGTCAAATTTATGGGCCTTAATTGATATATTTGTGAAACTAATTTAAATTTTTTGAGATGAATCAACTTTAACTATATACGAAAAGAGTATTTGCCGTAGAAATTAAAAAAAAATGCAGGAATAATATTAAAGTTGAAAACAAAAAATAGAATGAAAGAATTACTTAAAAAATACGAGAATAAAAAACCAGAAATAGTTTTTCACTGGCAAGATCCAGAAACAGATGCTGAAGGTTGGACTGTAATTAATTCTCTTCGAGGAGGCGCAGCTGGTGGAGGAACACGAATGAGAAAAGGGTTGGATATGAACGAAGTTTTATCACTTGCCAAAACTATGGAAGTGAAATTTACAGTTTCAGGGCCAGCAATTGGTGGCGCAAAGTCAGGAATTAATTTTGATCCAAATGACCCTAGAAAAAGAGGTGTATTAGAGCGTTGGTATAAGGCGGTTACACCTTTGTTAAAGCATTATTATGGTACTGGAGGAGATTTAAATGTTGATGCAGATAAAGATGTAATACCAATTACAGAGAGTTGTGGAGTTTGGCATCCGCAAGAAGGAATTTTTAACGGTCACTTTAAACCTAGTGAAGCAGATAAGATTAATAGAATTGGTCAGTTAAGATTAGGAGTTATTAAAGTTATTGAAGACAAACAGTATTCACCAGATTTGTCAAAAAAATATACAGTAGCAGATATGTTAACTGGTTATGGTGTTGCCGAAGCAGTAAAGCATTATTATAATATTTATGGCGGCACAATTGAAGGTAAAAGAGCAATTGTACAAGGTTTTGGAAATGTTGGTTCTGCAGCAGCATTCTATTTGACTCAATTAGGCGCAAGAGTGGTCGGAATCATTGATAGAGATGGCGGACTTATAAATGAAAAAGGATTTTCTATGGAAGAAATGACTGCTTTATTTTTAGCAAAAGATGGAAACAAATTAGTTGCAGAAAATATGATTCCTTTTGAAGATATTAATAATAAAATTTGGAGTTTACCAGCAGAAATATTTGTTCCCGCTGCAGCGTCAAGATTGGTTTCTCAAGATCAAGTTCAACGAATGATTGATACAGGTCTTGAAGTTATTTCTCCTGGAGCTAATGTTCCTTTTGCTGATAAAGAAATTTTCTTTGGACCAATTATGGAATATACAGATAAGCATTTAAGTTTATTGCCAGATTTTATCTCAAATTGCGGTATTGCAAGAGTTTTTGCTTATTTAATGGAAGCAAAAGTTAAATTACCGATGGAAGATAAAGCTATTTTTGATGATACATCAAATATTATAAAAAAGGCATTACAAAAAACATTTAAGAAAAGCGGAGCTAAAACAAAAATTTGCTCAACAGCATTTGAAATTGCTTTAAAAGAATTAATCTAACTAAACTCGACTAAATTAAACTTATGGAAACTCTTATTATTATAATATTCGTTTTAGGATATTTAGCAATTGCCTTAGAGCACAACACAAAATTAGATAAACTTATACCAGCATTGGCAATGATGGCAATACTTTGGGCATTGGTTGCTTTTGGTATAGATGCATACCCAAATTGGTTTGATTCTGGTGCACATGAATTGATTGGAGGTGAAGGAGGATTTCTTGCTCTTGATGGTGCAGAAAAACATCATTTACTCGAAGAAACATTACTACATCATTTAGGTAAAACAGCAGAGATTTTATTCTTCCTTTTAGGTGCAATGACTATTGTTGAAATCATTGATTATTTTGACGGATTTGCGACTTTTAAGAATTACATCAGAACACGAAAAAAGAAAAAACTATTATGGATTTTTGCTTGTTTAGCATTTGTTTTATCAGCAATTATAGATAATTTAACTGCAACAATTGTATTAATATCTATACTCCAAAAGATTGTTAAAGACCGTGATACACGTTTGTGGTTTGCAGGTTTAATTATTATCGCTGCTAATGCAGGAGGAGCTTTCTCTCCAATTGGAGATGTTACCACTACAATGTTATGGATTGGCGATAAAGTATCTGCATTGATGTTGGTGAAATACCTATTTATCCCATCTTTAATTTGTATGGTCGTTCCAGTAACCATTGCATCATTTATGAAGCCTTTTAAAGGTAAAATTGATAAGGTAGAAGAAGGAGAAGTTGATCTTAAATCTAAAAGTAAATATGGTTCAACAATGTTATATATAGGTTTGGCAGCGATTCTTTTTGTGCCATTCTTTAAAGTAATAACACATTTACCTCCTTATGTTGGTATGATGCTTTCATTAGCTATAGTAGGTCTTTTTGCAGAACTTTATAGTCGTTCAGAATTTAGTATTTCAAATGTTATTGATCAAGAAGGAGATGATTCTCAAGGGCATCATAGTCCAGTTCATGCATCATTAACAAAAATTGAGATGCCAAGTATTTTGTTTTTCTTCGGAATATTGATGGCAGTTGCAGCACTTGAATCTTTAGGAATACTATTTATTGGTGCAGAATCTTTAAAACAAATAATACCAAATACAGATGTTGTTGTTATGTTATTAGGAGTTGGTTCAGCAGTAGTTGACAATGTGCCTTTAGTAGCAGCAAGTATGGGAATGTTCCAAGAAGCAATGGATGCACCTTTATGGCATTTTGTTGCCTTTTCTGCAGGAACTGGAGGAAGTATGTTAATTATCGGTTCAGCAGCTGGAGTTGTAGCGATGGGGATGGAAAAGATAAATTTCATGTGGTATTTGAAAAAAATAGCATGGCTAGCAGCAGTTGGCTTTATTGCTGGCTCACTTGCATTTATAGGAATGAGAGCAATTTTAGCATAAGAAAATATAACCCGAGAATTTTCTCGGGTTTTTTTATACAGTGAGTTTGTTACAATTTCCAAACATTAATTTCGTTAAAGTAACGTATATAAAATATCAAAATCAATGCAACAAGAAGTTCAAGAAGTTTTAGACGAAGCCTTATCAGAAGAAAAAACACTCTCAATCTATAATTTAATTATGGATGGCGGAATAGGTGGGCAAGTGGTAATCGCAATTTTATTAGTCTTATTAATTGCAGCCTTATATATTTATTTTGAAAGAGTATTTGCTATCAATGCCATTTCTAAAACGGATGACAATTTTATGAATCAGATAAAAGATCATGTTTCAAACGGAAAATTAGATGCAGCAAAAGTATTGTGTGCGCAAACAAATTCTCCAGAAGCAAGATTGATAGAAAAAGGAATTTCTAGAATAGGAAAACCGCTAGATGATATTAATACTGCGATAGAAAGTGCAGGTACGCTAGAAGTTTATAAACTAGAAAAGAATGTTAGCATTTTGGCAACAGTTGCAGGTGCAGCACCAATGATAGGTTTCTTAGGAACCGTAATTGGTATGATTTTGGCATTCCATGAAATGGCAACAAGTGGTGGGCAAGCAGATATGGGAGCATTGGCAGGAGGAATTAATACTGCAATGACAACAACTGTAGCAGGATTAGTAGTTGGTATTATTGCATATATTGCTTATAACCATATTGTTGTGAAGACCAATAAAGTTGTGCATCAGATGGAAGCAAAAGCAGTTGAGTTTTTAGATTTATTAAACGAACCAGTTTAAGATGAAGTTTAAAGGAAGAAATAAAGTAAGTCCAGAATTCAGTATGAGTTCAATGACAGATATTGTATTCTTGTTATTGGTCTTTTTTATGCTAACGTCAAATGCGCCAAATGCATTGGATATGATATTACCAACTGCAAAAGGAAAATCTACCAATACAAAGACAGTTTCGGTAAGTATTAAGAAAAATTCGAGGTTTTATGTCAATGGTTCGAACGTAAAGAAATCAGAAATAGAAGCGCAATTGAGAAGTTTATTAGCTAACAGCGAAAGTAAAACAGTACTTTTAAGAGCCGAAGAAGGCGTGCCAATTGAAGAAGCAGTGTCAGTAATGGATATAGCAAATAGAAACAGATTTAAAGTGATTTTGGCTGTGAAGCCTAAATAAATGAAAGGATTAAACACCATACATAAGCGTAAATCAGCAACGATAACAACAATAATAATGTTGTTACTATTGCTATGTATTTTCTTTTTCGGATTAAAATATTTGGATCCGCCAATAGAATCTGGAATTGCAGTTAATTTCGGAACTTCTAATGTAGGTAGTGGAAACATTCAACCATTAGAACCAGTTAAAACACAACCAAATCCTGAAGTAACAGAAGAAGTTTCTCAAGAAGAAGTAGTTGAGGAAGTTGTTGAAGAGTCTTCACCAGATAATTCACCAACTGAAGATGTGGTTACGCAAGAATCAGAAGAATCTATCAAAATAAGAAAAGAAAAAGAGGCTGAGCGAAAAGAACAAGCAGAAGCAGATCGAGTTGCAAAAGCGAAAGCAGAAGCAATAAAAAAAGCCAAGGCAGAAGCAGCACGTAAGCAAAAGATAGAAGACGATAAAAAACGTAAGTTGGATGAAATGATGGGAGGTTTAAACACTTCTGAAGGCACAACAACTGGAGGTGAAGGAAATGATAATACAGCAGGAGATAAAGGAAATGAAAACGGAGATCCGAACGCAGATGGCTATTATGGAAATGGTGGTTCTGGTGGTGGCGGAGATTACCAATTAGGAAATAGAAAAGCATTGAGCAGACCAAAACCAAATTATGAATGCGAAGAAGAGGGCTTGGTAATTGTAGCCATAGAAGTTGATAGAAACGGAAAAGTAATCAAAGCAACTCCAGGAGTTAAAGGTTCAACAAATACTGCGGCATGCTTATTGTCTCAGGCAAAAATTGCTGCATTGAAAACAACTTGGCAAGCAGACTCTAAAGCTGGAAGTAAACAAATTGGAATTATTAAATATCGTTTTTCTTTATCTAATTAATGGTATATCAAGACACTTTAAACTGGATGTTTTCTCAGTTGCCTATGTACCAAAATCAAGGTAAAA
>CALIIP010000170.1 GCA_938018045.1 uncultured Flavobacteriaceae bacterium | reverse complement strand
TGCTGGATTGAGTTTGGCAGGAATTACATTAGAACCTTTAGCATCTGCAGATGCAGTGTTGAGTCAAGAAGAAAAAGAAGCAGGAGTAGCTTTGATAGATATTGGAGGAGGAACAACAGATTTAGCTATTTTTAAAGATGGTATTATCCGTCATACTGCTGTAATTCCGTTTGGTGGAAATGTAATTACCGAAGATATTAAAGAAGGATGTTCTATCATAGAAAAGCAAGCAGAATTGTTAAAAACAAAATTTGGTTCTGCATGTCCTGGAGAAAATAAAGAAAACGAAATTGTTTCAATTCCTGGTTTAAGAGGAAGAGATCCAAAGGAGATTACGCTAAAAAACCTTTCGAAAATAATTCATGCACGTGTTGTAGAAATTATTGAACAAGCTTTTATAGAAATTAGAAATTACGGTCATGAAGAGCCGAAGAAAAAATTAATTGCAGGTATTGTTTTGACTGGTGGAGGTGCACAACTTAACCATATTAAGCAATTGGTTGAATATATTACAGGAATGGATACAAGAATTGGATATCCAAACGAACATTTAGCCGGAGATTCTGAAGAAGCAGTTTCTAGTCCAATGTATGCAACTGCAGTTGGATTGTTGATGAAAGGACTTAGAGACAAGAAAAAGATGAATGAGAAACATACAGTTCTTGAATCAAAAAGTGCTGTGGAAGAAGAATCGGAAATTGAAGAGGAAGAAGAAATAAAAATAAAAAAATCATCACTTTTTGAACGTTGGTCAGACAAGTTCAGAGAGTTTTTAGATAACGCAGAATAATAATATAGTACCTACTAAACTATGGAAAACTTTGATAATATTTTATTTGATATGCCAAAAAACCAATCTAATGCCATTAAGGTAATAGGTGTTGGAGGCGGAGGAAGTAATGCAGTAAATTACATGCTTTCTCAAGGTATCAATGGTGTAGACTTTGTAATATGTAATACCGATGCACAAGCGCTTCAGAACAGTCAAGTGCCTCTAAAAATTCAGTTGGGAGTAACTCTTACTGAAGGTCTTGGAGCAGGAGCAAACCCAGAAGTTGGTAAGCAATCTGCATTAGAAAGTGAAGGAGAGATAAAAAAGATGTTAGGAACCAACACAAAAATGGTTTTTATCAATGCTGGAATGGGTGGAGGAACTGGAACTGGTGCTGCGCCAGTAATAGCGAAATTTGCACGAGAATTAGATTTATTGACGATTGGTGTGGTTACAATTCCATTTTCTTTTGAAGGGAAAACACGTAATGAACAAGCACAAAAAGGTATTGAAGAATTACGTAAACATGTAGATTCTTTGGTTGTTATCAATAATAATAAATTAAGAGAAGTCTATGGGAATCTTGGTTTTAAAGCAGGTTTTTCAAAGGCTGACGAAGTTTTAGCAACTGCATCAAGAGGTATTGCAGAAGTTATAACACATCATTACACACAAAATATTGATTTAAGAGATGCAAAAACTGTTCTTGCAAATAGTGGAACAGCAATTATGGGTTCTGCAAAAGCATCAGGAGAAAATAGAGCAGAAAAAGCAATTATTAAAGCGTTAGATTCACCTTTATTAAATGACAATAAAATTACTGGTGCAAAGAATGTATTGTTACTTATTGTGTCTGGATCTTCAGAAATAACAATAGATGAAATAGGAGAAATCAATGATTTTATACAAGCCGAAGCCAAAACGAGCGTAAATATTATTATGGGAGTTGGTGAAGATACTTCTTTAGATGATGCCATTGCAGTAACTGTTGTTGCAACAGGATTTCACAAAGATCAGCAACATCATATTTCAAACACAGAAGATAAAAAAATTATTCATGCGCTTGAAGAAGATCAAGAAGTTACATTTGATTTTTCTAAAAAAGAGGAAGCATTAGTAATAGATAATGAAGTTATAGTTCATGTGCTAGAAGAAGATACTGAGAAGTGTTTGATTTCTGATTTAGATTTGATTCCAACTTCAGAACTTATTAAAAATATTGATGTTGTGTATGATGAAGTTTTACATGAACAACTTGATGATTTTGTAATTACATCTGTAAATGATATTGAAGTAAATAGTTTTGAAGAAATTACTGCTGATAATACAGATGAATCGCAAACAGTTTTCACTTTTGACTTGCCTTTATCAGAAAATAAAACTATAGAAGAAAATATTGACGTCAACGAAATCGAAGTTGTTGATCATGTTGTTGTAAAACCAACTATAGTAAAAGAAGAACAAGTAATTTTTGAGTTAGAAGATTATAATAAACTTGAAGAGTCTCTAAATAGCGCTACAAAAAAGACTGTTATTAAAGAGAAAATTGAAGAAGAATTACAGTTTAATCTGCGTACAGAACCAATAAATGAAGTTGAGAAAACAACAAAGAAAGAGGAACTATCTCCATTGCATTTGACTATTTCTGAATTGCAGAATCGTTCTGAAGACAGAAAAGAAAAAATGAAGCAATTTAATTATAAGTTTAATAATAAATTGAATCAAAATATAGATGAAATAGAACGTGAACCTGCATACAAGAGAATGGGAGTAGAGTTGGACGATACAACGCTGTCATCAGAAACTATAAAATCTAAAACTACTTTAGGTGTTGATGAAAATGATGAATTGCAATTGCGTACCAATAACTCGTTTTTACATGATAATGTAGACTAAGACTTTACCCAAAGACGAAAAGCCCCAAAACTAAACTCGATTATTTTCATTAACCATGAAAATTACATCGAGTTTTTTTATCTTCGCATTCTAAATAAAATAAGAGATGAGTTTACAATCAAAACTAATGGAGCAAATGAAACTTGCGATGAAATCTAAAGATAAAGTCGCTCTGCAATCATTACGTGCTATCAAATCAGAAATATTATTGGCAAATACGAAAGGTGGAGATGCTGAATTTTCTGAAGAAGATGAAATCAAATTATTACAAAAACTAGTCAAGCAGCGTAAGGATAGTGCAGTATTATATACTGAGCAAGGACGTGAAGATTTAGCAGAACCAGAATTGGCAGAAGCAGCAATTATTTCTCAATTTTTACCAGCACAAATGAGCGCTGAAGACTTGAAAGCATTCATTTCTAATCTTATTGTAAATACTGGAGCAAGTGGAATGAAAGATATGGGAAAAGTGATGGGTATGGCTTCAAAAGAATTAGCAGGAAAAGCAGACGGGAAAACGATATCAACGCTTGTAAAAGAGTTGTTAACTTAATTAGTCATAAAGATTAGGCCTCGTG
>CALIIP010000169.1 GCA_938018045.1 uncultured Flavobacteriaceae bacterium | reverse complement strand
AACTTGTATATAAATTTTACTGCCAGATTTAGCCATAATCCTCGGCACATAACCCATTCCAATACCTTTCTTTATACTCGGACTCATAGTTCCAGAAGTTACAACACCAATTTTATTTCCGTTGCCATCAACAATATCATAATCTTGACGAGGAATTCCTCTTTCGTCTAATTCAAAAGCAACCAGTCTGCGTTCAGGTTTGTGCTCTTTTTCTTTTGCTAATGCTTCGCAATTCACAAAGTCTTTCGTGAATTTTGTAATCCAACTAAGTCCTGCTTCAATAGGTGAAGTGGTATCGTTAATATCGTTTCCGTATAAGCAATAACCCATTTCTAAACGCAATGTATCTCTAGCAGCCAAACCAATAGGCTTGATTCCAAAATCTTTTCCTGCTTCAAAAACTTTTTTCCAAACATCGGCTACAACATCATTATTACAATAAATTTCAAAACCTCCAGAACCAGTATAACCAGTTGCAGAAACTATAATACCATCATAACCAGCAAAATCAGTGATTTTAAACGTATAAAAATCTATTGCAGATAAATCTTCTGAAGTCAAAGATTGCATTGCTTCAATTGCTTTTGGTCCTTGTATTGCTAAAAGGGAATAACCTTCAGAAACATCTCTAATATTTGCATCAAAGTGTTCATTATACTTAGAAATCCAATTCCAATCTTTTTCAATATTAGAAGCGTTTACAACCAATAAATAAGTTTCTTCTTTTAATCGATAACAAATTAAGTCATCTACAATTCCACCATCTTCATTTGGCATACAAGAATATTGAGCATCACCAATTTCTAATTTCGAAGCATCATTAGATGTTACTTTTTGAACCAATGCCAAAGCATTTTCACCTTCTATCACAAATTCTCCCATATGAGAAACATCAAAAACACCAACAGCAGTTCTTACTGTTTCATGTTCTGCGTTTACACCTTCATAAGAAACAGGCATATTGTAGCCTGCAAATGGTACTAATTTAGCTCCAAGAGCCTTGTGGATATCTGTTAATGCTGTATTTTTCATCTAAATAAAGTTTTTTGCTAATTTATAAAATATGATTGGAAGCATTAAAGTTTCGTTAATATTTTATTTGACGAACTTCTATTTATTATATTTGAATTCTAAAATCAAGAAATATGAACGCTAAAATACTTTTTAGAGCAATTACATTTTTACTAACCTTAGTAACTTTTGCTCAAACAGATCTACCACAAGATTATTTAAAATCAGATTTTCATAACGAAAGAAGAGAACTACTCCGCAAATCTATGCCAGCAAATAGTGTTGCTGTGTTTTTTGCAAATCCAGTAAGAAATAGAGCAAACGATGTAGATTATATTTATCATCAAGATCCAAATTTCATGTATTTATCAGGATATAAAGAGCCAAATGCTGTCTTGCTTATATTTTCTGATAATCAAGTTGATGGTGATGTTTCTTTTAACGAATTGATATATGTTCAAAAGAGAAACCCTATGGCAGAAATGTGGTATGGAAGAAGATTGGGAGTAGAAAGGGTTGGAAGTGATTTGGATTTTTCAAACGCTTTTAATGGAGAAGATTTTAAAGACATTCCTGTTGATTTTTCAAAATTTGATAAGGTTTTATTTAAGGATTTTCAAAATGATGTAAGAGATTCTAAACGCGATGATGCTGATTTATATAGTCTGATAGAGCAATTTAAAACTAAAGCATCTTATGAAGCAATGCAAGTTCAATTGCCTGCAAATGATAAAATTGTAACGTCCAAAACAAATATAGATGTTAAAAGTTTACGAACATTAATGGCTAGTTTGAGAGAAATAAAGACCGAAGAAGAATTAGTGTTATTAAAAAAAGCATGTGAGATTTCTGCAATCGGACAAATTGAAATAATGAAAGCAATGCATCCTGGAATGTCTGAAGCAGAGATTCAGGGAGTACATGAGTTTGTATATAAAAAATATGGTGTAGAATATGAAGGATATCCATCAATAGTTGGTGCAGGAAATAACGGTTGTGTACTTCATTATATAGAGAACACCAAAATGAGTGCAGGAAAGGAAATGGTTTTGATGGATTTGGGAGCAGAATATCATGGCTATACGGCAGATGTTACTAGAACTATACCTGCAAATGGAAAATTCAACAAAGAACAAAAATCAATTTATGATTTAGTATATAAAGCTCAGGAAGCAGGAATTGCCAAAACTGTTATTGGAAGCGATATGCGAAAAGACATTGATAAAGCAGGAAGAGATATTATAAATCAAGGTTTAGTTGACTTAGGAATTATTGATTCAATCACACAAAAACATTTGTATTTCCCTCATGGTACTTCACATCACATAGGAATGGATGTGCATGATTTAAGCAATAGAGGACCATTAAAAGAAAACATGATTATAACTGTAGAGCCTGGAATTTATATTCCTGAAGGAAGTAAATGTGATGAGAAATGGTGGGGAATTGCAGTAAGAATAGAAGATTGTATTTTAATTACCAAAGATGGACCAGTAAATTACTCAGGAATGGCGCCAAGATCATCAGACGACATAGAAGAAATGATGAAAGAAGAAAGTATCTTAAATGCTTTTAAACTTCCAAAGTTAGATTAACACAGACAAATTGATTAATAAAAAAACGCCAAAACTATAAAGTTTTGGCGTTTTTAATTCAAATAAAAATCTATTTTTTATGAGTTGTTTGGAGCCATAAATTTATAAACAAATCCTGCTAAAATTGCACCAACAATAGGAGCAACCCAAAATAACCATAATTGGCCCATTGCATTTGCTTCAGCAAATATTGCAACTGCAGTACTTCTTGCTGGATTTACTGATGTATTTGTTACTGGAATACTAATTAAGTGTATTAATGTTAATGCCAATCCAATTGCCATTCCACCAAATCCTGGAGAAGCATTTTTGTGTGTAGCACCTAATATTACGATTAAGAACATAAATGTCATTACGATTTCAGTAATTAGTGCTCCAACCATTCCAAAGTTTACACCGTAAACGTTCGCATCATAAAAGTTTGTTGCAAAAGCACCCATTCCTGTTCCAACTCCAGTAAAGTCTGCAGAACTACTTACAATTAAATATAAGACTCCAGCACCAACTGCACCTCCTAATACTTGAGCAGCGATATATGGTAATAAATCTTTGGCGTCAAATCTTCCTCCAGCCCATAATCCTAAAGATACTGCTGGATTAAAATGACCTCCAGAAATATGCCCTAAAGCATATGCTCCCGTTAATACTGTTAATCCAAATGCTAGTGAAACTCCAACAAGTCCAATTCCTACTCCTGGAACTCCTGCTGCTAAGACTGCTGCACCACAACCTCCGAGTACAAGCCATGCTGTTCCAATAAATTCTGCTACTAATTTTTTCATAATTAATGTTTTAGTTTAAGTTAATAGAATATAAATATACTATTAATTAAGACACAAACATTTCTATGATAGTCACAAATAAATAAAATGATTAGATTGAATATTATTATTTATTCAACAAAAAGGCTTTCAATTCTGGATATAAACTAATTTGATCTGCAACTTTTTCTTTTCCTAAAACAGACTTTATTTGTTCAGGCATTTCAATTTTTGCAGCAATTTTTTGATCAACAACTGGTAAAAACTTAATAGGATGAGCAGTTTCTAAGAAAATACATTGCGCTTTATTATTTTCTAAATATTTTTTAATTCCAAGATATCCAATTGCTCCATGTGGATCAGCAATATAATTATGGTTATTGTATAATTTTAACATTGCCTCACGAGTTTGATTATCAGTAAAAGAATAGGAGTGAAGGTTGTTTTTTAATTTCTCAAAATCATTGTCATGTAGTTTTTCTATTCTGATAAAATTACTTGGATCACCAACATCCATAGCATTAGAAATAGTTTGTACAGATGTTTTTGGTTCATAAACACCTGTTTCTAAATAAGTAGGAACGACTTTATTTTCATTTGTTGCAGCGATAAATAAATCTATAGGTAATCCTAATTTTTGTGCCATCATTCCAGCACAAATGTTTCCATAATTTCCACTTGGAATTGAAAAAACTAACTTTTTGTTTCTCGACTCCGCTCGAAATGACGTTTTTAATTGTTTGTAGGCAAAAGCAAAATAGAACATTTGAGGTAACCATCGTGCAATATTAATTGAATTTGCTGAAGTCAATTGAATTTCATCAGTAATTGAAGTGTCTAAAAATGCTTTTTTAACCATCGCTTGACAATCATCAAAAACACCATCTACTTCTAATGCTCTAATGTTCTTTCCAAGCGTAGTTAGTTGTTTTTCTTGTACATCACTTACTTTACCACTAGGATATAAAATGACAACATCAACACCTTTAACTCCCAAAAAACCACTTGCAACTGCTCCTCCAGTATCACCAGAAGTAGCAACCAAAACAGTAACTTGATTAGGGTTTTTCTTGTTAAAGTATGATAAGCACCTAGCCATGAAACGTGCACCAACATCTTTAAATGCCATTGTTGGACCATGATAAAGTTCTAGTGAATAGATGTCTTTTTCTACTTCAACAAGTGGGAAATCAAAAGATAAAACATCTGCAATAATTTCTTTTAAAGTATTGGTCGGAATTTCATCACCAACAAATTGTTTTATTAATTCATACGCAATATCATTGTTAGAATAGTTTTCTATATTTTTAAAGAAAGAAGTATCAATTGACTTTATATCTTCAGGAAAATAAAGTCCTTTATCAGGAGCCAATCCTTTTACTACTGCGTCTTGAAAAGATACTTTAGGTGCCTTGTTATTTAGACTGTAATATTGCATTCAATTATTTTTTATGAATTATTTTAATTCCTTCTGTATTGATTTTTGAAACGTAAATATCAAATTCAATTTCTGTATTAGAATACACTGTATTCATTGCATCTGCAACGTTATGGGCCATCTCTACTCCTTTGCTAAGCGCGAAAACCGAAGGGCCAGATCCTGATATTCCACAGCCTAAAGCGCCATTTTTAATAGCAGCTTCTCGAACTTCTTTAAAATGTGGTATTAATTGAGACCTATAAGGTTCAACAATATGATCGTGCAATGAATCAGCAATTAGTTCATAATTATCGGTATATAATCCACTAATAAGACTCCCTAAATTTGCCCATTGTTTTATGGCATTTGATAAGGGGATTTCATCAGGAAGAATATTTCTTGCCTCAGAAGTTTTAATTTCTATCTGCGGATGTATTACAGTTGCATATAATTCCGACGGAGTAGGTAATTGGACAATCTTTAATGGTTCTAGACTCTTAACCAGCGTAAACCCTCCAAAAATTCCTGGAGCAACATTATCAGCATGTTCAACACCACTAGCGACAGCTTCTCCTTTCATTCCAAAAAGTGTTAGTTGTTGCTTATTAAAAGGTCTACCAAGAAGTTCGTTGATTGCAAAAACGGTTCCCGAAGCACTCGCAGATGAACTGCCAACACCACTTCCAGGCTTTATATTTTTATAGATTTCTACTTCTACTCCGAAATCTGCATTTGCAGCATCCAATATTGCTAAAGCTGCAACTCCTGCAACATTATTTTTCGTTTCAAAAGGTAATTCTGCACCAACAATTTTAGTTATTTTTACACCTTTCTCTTTTGTTTTCCTGATAATCATTTCATCACCTTTAGTATCTAAACAAAAGCCCAACACATCATATCCACAAGAAACATTTGCTACAGTTGCAGGAGAAAATATTTTTATTTCATTCATAATCAACTATTTGTTTCCAATTCTAATGATATCAGCAAATAAACCAGAAGCAGTAACTTCTGCTCCAGCACCAGCACCTTTAATGATCAATGGCTGTTCATTATATCTTTCAGTGAAAAATAACACAATATTATCTGAACCTTCCAAATTATAAAATGGATGGTCAGAAGGAATGTGTTGTAAGCCAACTTTTCCAACTCCATTATCAAACTCCGCTACATATTTTAAACGGCAATTTTCTTTTTCTGCATTCAATCTAATTTCGTTAAAATGTGCAGCATTTGGCTCTAAAGTAGCCAAGAAATCTTCAACAGAATCTGCTTCAATAGATGTTTTTGGTAAGAAAGATTCGTTCTTAATATCATCTAATTCTAAGATATTTCCACTTTCTCTTGCTAAAATAAGAATTTTACGCATCACATCTACACCACTTAAATCTATTCTTGGATCAGGTTCTGTAAACCCTTGAAATCCTGCTTCTTTAACAACATCAGAAAAGGAATTATCTGCATTGAAATTATTAAAAATAAAGTTTAAACTTCCTGACAATACTGCTTGAATTTTATTGACTTTATCGCCAGATAAAATTAAATTTTTGAGTGTGTCAATAATTGGTAATCCTGCACCAACATTGGTTTCAAACAAAAATGGTGCATCGTATTTCTTTGATAAATATTTTAATTCTTGATAGTTATTATATTCAGACGAACATGCAATTTTATTACAAGTAACTACTGCGATACTATTTCTTAAATAATCTGCGTATAAAGTTGAAATTTTTGCATTTGCGGTATTGTCTACAAATATGCTGTTGCGGTAGTTTAGTTCTTTTATTTTATCAGAAAATAAGTTTAAATCTAATGGTTCACCTTTATCAATAAGATTGATTTTCCAGTTATTTAAATCAACTCCTTCTGTGTTGAAATACATTTTTTTAGAATTTGTAATTCCAATAATTCTTACATCTAGACGCTGTTCGTCAATTAGGAATTGTTGCTGTTTGTGAATCTGTTCTAGTAGTTTTCCACCAACATTACCAACACCAACAACAAACAAGTTTAACTGTTTTGTATTGCCTTCAAAAAATGTATTGTGAAGTGTGTTTAATGCTTTTTTCACATCTTTTTGTTTAATGACCGCTGTAATGTTTTTCTCTGAAGCCCCTTGCGCTATTGCTCTTATATTCACATTGTTACGGCCTAATGCGCTAAACATTTTACCACTTATTCCTTGATGATTTTTCATATTATCTCCAACCAGAGCAATAATGGCAAGATTGTCTTCAATAATTAAAGGGTCAATTATTTTTTGAGACTTTTCATAGGCAAAAACTGAGTTAAATAGTTTTTCAGCTTCATTAACATCTGCACTATTAATTCCCATGCATAAAAAATGTTCAGAGGAGGCTTGTGTAACCAATGAAACATTTATTTGGGCATTAGAAAGTACTTCTAAAATTCGTTTTGTAAATCCAGGAATACCTATCATTCCACTTCCTTCAACTGTAATCAGAGCAATATTTTCTATATGACTAATTCCTTTTGCTGGTGAAGAGTTTCCGTTTGTTTCACTTGTTATTAGCGTTCCTATTTCATTTGGTGCAAATGTATTTTTAATTCTGATAGGAATTTTTTTATCTAAAACTGGTTGTATGGTAGGAGGAAATAGCACTTTCGCACCAAAGTGAGACAACTCCATTGCTTCTTGATACGAAATATGTTCTATTGGCTTTGCCTGTTTTACAAGTCTAGGATTTGCCGTAAACATTCCACTAACATCTGTCCAAATCTGTAATTCTTCTGCATTTAATGCTTTTGCAAAAATTGATGCAGTATAATCTGAACCACCACGCCCTAAAGTAGAATTTTCTCCATTTACAGTTGAGGCTACAAATCCTGGAGCAATAATTATTTGAGAAGTATTGTTCTTATAAAATTCTTGGATATTTTTCTCAGTTATTTTAAAATCTACTTTTGCATTGGTATAATTTTCATCAGTGATAATAAGTTCTTGCGAATTTTTTAATGAAGCATTTAAATTCATGCTTTTCATTGTTTCATAAATTATATATGAAGACAAAATTTCTCCAAAACTTACAATTTTATCATTTGTTTTGTTAGAGAATTCATTAATTAAATAAATACCTTCTAAAATACTTCTAAGTTCATCAAAGTAAGTATTGATTTGTTTAAGTACTTGATTTAAAGAGTTATCAGTAATTAATTCACTTACAGTATCAATATGTCTTTTTTCAAGAGCAGCAATGTCTTCAATATATGAAGTATCTTTGATTTCTGCTTTTCTAGCCGAATTTAATAAGATGTCTGTTGTTCCTCCAAGTGCAGATACAACTACAATAACAGGTGTATCTCTTGAATTGTCTTTAACAATTTCTATTACCTTATTTATGTTTGTTGAGTTTGCTACGGAAGTACCGCCGAATTTAAATATATTCATTGTAATATTTTGATGCTTAGTTTTCTTCAGTCATAAACTGAATTTTTGTTTTCAATTTTTTGAAAAATAGTTAACCTTGGATAATATGTATATATGAATAACCCTTAAAGGGTAATAATTGTCATCATAGAAATAGACACCATAGAAGTGGTAAAAGAAGTGCCGTTAAAAAAAATGTTTCTACTTAACATATTACAAATTTAAACGTAAATTTTAAATGGCAAAATTTTTCACAAAGTTATTTATCTATAAATCAATATCAACCTGATTTCTTAAGATATCGTCAAACGTTTCTCTTTCACGTATCAAATAATCTTTACCTTTATATACTAGTACTTCTGCAGGCCTATATCTTGAATTATAGTTTGACGCCATAGAATAGCAATATGCACCAGCATTATCAAAACATAAAATATCTCCTTCTGTTACTTCACTAATTTTTCTATTGCTACCAAAAGTGTCAGTTTCACAAATATAACCAACAACTGTATAGTAACGTTCTCTACCAGTTGGATTAGAAATGTTTGAAATATGATGGTAAGATTCATACATCATAGGTCTTATAAGGTGATTAAATCCTGAATCAATACCAGCAAAAACAGTAGATGTAGTTTGTTTGATTACATTTACTTCTGCTAAAAACTTTCCTGATTCACTGACTAAAAACTTTCCAGGCTCAAACATTAATGTTAATTCACGTCCATATTCTGCGCAAAAGTCATTAAATCGTTTACCTAATCGTTCACCTAATTCTTCTATATTAGTTTCAATATCATTTTCTTTATATGGAACTTTAAAGCCACTACCAAAGTCAACAAAATCAATAGTTTCAAATTCTTTTACAGTATCTAATAAAATTTCTGTAGCACGTAGAAACGTATCTATATCTAAAATGTCAGATCCTGTATGCATATGAATTCCGTTGATATGCATTCCAGTATTTTCAACTACACGTTTTATATGTGGCACTTGATAAATAGAAATTCCAAACTTAGAATCTATGTGACCAACAGATATTTTATGATGACCTCCAGCCATTACATGTGGATTGATACGAATACAAACAGGAATATTCGGGTATTTTTGTCCAAACTGTTCAAGAATAGATAAGTTATCAATATTGATGTTTACACCTAATTTCGCTACGTTTTCAATTTCTTGAAGCGACACACCATTTGGAGTGAAAATAATATCTTTTGGATCAAAACCTGCTTTTAAACCTAAATGTACTTCTTGAATAGAAACGGTGTCAATTCCTGAGTTTAATTTTTTAAATAACTTTAAAACTGAAACATTTGAAAGTGCTTTTACAGCATAGTTTATTTTTAAACTTTTAACTGATGAGAATGCATTTGTAATACGTTTATATTGCTTTTCAATTTTAGAAGCGTCATAAACATATAAAGGGCTGTCATACTTTTCAACTAATGATAATAAAAGGTTTCTATCCATTTGTATTCTTATTTTATTAAGGGTGTAAATATAAAAAAAGCTCAGAATAAACAATTCAGAGCTTGCTATAATTAATCATTATTATATTATGTGTATTTCTTTGCTATTAATTCTACTATTTTAGCAATAACAAGGGCTACTTTTTGAATAGATTTTACCGCAACAAATTCATGTTGACTATGAAAAGAGAATTTAGAGATAAAAAGAAATGGCTATTAGCATCTTATTAAATGTAAGAAACAAATTTTTTAAAGAAATTCTATAGTTTTGATTAACTGTATTGATTCACAATAACGCTTGTTAACATTATCGCTACCATATACTTCGGTTTTAATTTCTAAATATGTATCAACTGATGTTTTTATGAATATATGAAGTACTTGATAGTCAAAACCTTTATTTTCTCCTTTTTTCAGATACCAAAAGGCAGGTTTTTCTTGAATAATTTCGAATTTAGAATTGACAAGATTTAAATCACTGTCAATTGTTGATACTATTTTGGATTCAAAATCAGCATCTAATATTAACTCACCAAATTTCCAAGAAGTATCTAAAATATAGGTGCTTGAGAGTTCTTTGATTGTGTCTGCAGTAAAAATATCAGATTGAAATTCATCATAATACAATTGTGTTTTCCAATTTTCAGGAACAGTAATTGTAAAGTTTTTCTTAATATCTTTTATTTTTTTAGTATCAGAAAATGAAATATTATTTGAACAATTGAAAGCAGTTTCTAAAGCCGTTTTATTTGTACAACTGGTTACTGTAATTATAATCAGTAAAACTATTCCAAATTTGAATTTCATATTGTATCTTTATAGTTAAGATTATTTTTCCCAAAAATAATCAAATAAAAGATACAATTAAGATAAGGCATGAAAAAAGCATTGGTGATTTCTGGAGGTGGAAGTAAAGGCGCATTTGCTGGAGGCGTTGCACAGTATTTAATTGAAGAGAGAAAGAGAAAATACGATATCTTTTTAGGAACATCTACAGGAAGTTTAATGGTAACACATCTAGGTCTAGGTAATATTGAAGGTCTCAGAGAATTATATACATCTGTAAATCAAAGAAGTATATTTAGCAATAATCCATTTGTAGTAAAAACTGTTGATGGAAATAAAGTGATAAGTATTAGACACATAAATATACTTTGGAATTTTATAATGGGAAGAAAAACTTTTGGTGAGAGTAAAAATCTTAGAAAGTTAATACGAAATAAAATTACAGAAGCAGATTTCAACAAACTTAAAGAAAGTGATATAGAGGCAATTGTAACGGTTTCTAATGTTACAAGTAATGAAGTTGAATACAAGTCTATTAACGATTATAATTACTTAGATTTTTGTGATTGGATTTGGGGCTCATGCAATTATGTTCCATTTATGAGTTTACTTTATAAAAATGGTTGCCATTATGCAGATGGTGGTCTAGGTTGTCTAGTGCCAATTAGAGAAGCAATTTTGAGAGGCGCAAAAGAAGTTGATGTTATAATTCTTGAAACAGAAACAACACAATTGAATAGGATTCCGGCAAAAAATCCTTTTTCTGTATTGATGAATTCTTATGCCTTTATGATGGATCAAGTTGAGAAACACAACATTACTATTGGAAAACTTTCAGCAAAACAAAACGATGTGAAATTGAATTTGTATTATACTCCAACTGTCTTAACTACCAATTCATTAGTGTTTGACAAAAAGTTAATGGCACAATGGTGGAAAGATGGTTTTATGTATGCAAAAAACCAACATAGCGATATTATGAATGAATTAAAGTTTGATTTAGAATAAACTTAATCAATCACAAATAATTCTTTTTCTACATACATATTAGTACCAGTCAAGGTATGTTTTTTAGAATTTGTAAATTCGATTTCACTTAATGTTAAATTTAAGTCTGTCGGACTCATTTTCATTCCTGTAGTTATAAATGTAATAGCACGTTCTAGCAATGGTTCTGTAACTTCACCAAGTATTCCTAAGTTATCTCTATCTTCTGGAAGTTCAATTGTTGGGTCAAAACCATCTTTATCATTTTCACCTAATTTATTTTGTATTTCTAATACTATTGGTTGCATAGCCCAATTATGATTAGTGCTTGCACCATCTTTATTGAAATCATCAGAGTCATATAGAGTAATTGAAGCTACATACTTCCCCTCAGTTTTAGTTCCTATGGTTGTAACATTTATATATGGGTTCAATCCGTTTATAACCAATTCACTTGCAGATGCTGATCCTCCTGTCGTTAAAATGATAACATCGTTTAAGTTCAAACTATTTAAGGCGCTTCCGCTATCAATTTGATTCACAAAATTATTGATCAATCTACTTGGATCATTTTGTTCAAAATAATTTTGCCATTTATCATTCCATTTTTCTTGGATAAGTAACTCTCCTGTAAACTGTCCAGTAACCATACTAGAAAGATATGTTGCTGTTTGAACAGAACCTCCTGGATTGTATCGTAAATCAAGTACTAGATCAGTAACTCCTTCAGCAACTAATGTAGCAAAAGCATCGTTTAACTCGTTGTCAAATGCTCTAGTAAAACCATTATACATCAAATACCCAATTTTTTTACCCATAATATCAAACGTTTTTGTAATAAAAACAGGATTTTCTTGAATTTCTGTTTTTGTAAGATCTACAGATAATCCATTAGAAGTTGGGTTTCCAGCATTAAAATTTGCAAGATTCAGCGTATAGCCACTTACAGAACTTGAGAATAATAATTGACGATAATTATCTCTTGTTAATTCAGTTCCATTAACAGCATGAAAAATATCTCCTCTTTGGATGTTTTTACTTGCAGCATCAGATCCTGGAATTATATATTTTATAAATCCATATAAATCAGTTGCACTTCCAGTTTCTGGAACCAATCCAAACTCAGCACCTGTTGTTCCAGATATACCTTGTTGTAATTGTTGTTCTAATGCTATATAATCATCGACAATCCAAGAATATTTATCTGTAGTTGGATAATTGTTTAATAAAGCATTATAAAATAAATCTTGTGGATCTTCATAATCTTCTAAGAATGTATTTAATTCGGTTTGTGAAGTAAATCTTGTATCAGCAAGATCATCTACGTCTTGTTGCCAAAAATAAAACGCATTTAAACCTTTCCATATAAAATTTTGAACTTCAATATCATCAGGAAAATTATTTTCATCTTTATTACAACTGATGCCAACAAAGAGTAGTGCTATTAAGGTAAAAACTGGAATGATACGTTTCATGTATATAGTATAAGTATAAATTTATAGTCGCAAGATATTAAAAAATATTACAAAGTTTAATAGTCTGTGTTACAAAAACGTAACTTGGTCGTCATAATTGTAACGAACTAATAATAATTAAGAATCTACTAAACTAACTAATGAAGCAATCAGAGTTTCTAAACATGGTAATGCCTTTTAAAGATAAGGTTTTTCGATTTTCGAAACGATTATTGGTATCTACTGAAGAAGCAGAAGATGCAACACAAGAATTGTTTTTAAAACTTTGGAAGAATAGAGAAAAAATAAGTTCTTATAAAAATGTGGAAGCATTTGCAATGACAATGACAAAAAATTATTGTTTTGACAGATTAAAATCAAAACAAGCAAGTAACTTATCATTAGTTCATAGTAATTATAAAGAAAACGGAACGTCTTTAGATAAAAAGACAGAGTTGAGTGATAGTGTGTCAATAGTACATCAATTGATAGCAAAGTTGCCAGAGCAACAAAGAATGATCATTCAATTAAGAGATGTAGAACAATACGAATACGAAGAAATTGGCAAGATGCTTGATATAAAGCAAACAGCGGTTAGAGTTGCATTATCAAGAGCCAGAAAAACAATAAGAGAACAATTGATTAAACAACACAATTATGGAATCAATTAAAATTGAACAATTAATAGAAAAATATCTCGATGCAGAGACAACTTTGCAAGAAGAAGCAGTTTTACAAGATTATTTTGTAAACAGTAAAGTTGCTCCACACTTGGAAGAATACCGAGCATTATTTGGATATTTTGCTGAAAGTAAAAACGAGCGTTACACAAAAACCATCCAATTAAACACTCAAAAGAAGCATTGGAAATGGTTATCTGTCGCAGCGTCTGTAGTATTACTATTTAGCGTTTACACAGGTTACAATAGTTTTAATTCATCTTCAGATGAGTTAACATCACTAGAAATGGCCGAAGCACAACAAGCATTGGAAGACACCCAAAAAGCGTTTCAGTTACTGTCAAACAACATGAACAAAGGAACAGCAGCGATGGCGTATTTAGGTGAATACCAAGCAACAACAAACAAAATTTTTAAACAACCAGTAAAATAAGAGAATCATGAAAAAAATAATTTTAATAATAGCAATCGTATTAGTACCATTTTTAGGGAACGCACAAACATCAGTTTTTGATAAATTTGACGGAAACGATGAGGTAACAACAATTGCAGTAAGTAAAAAAGCCTTTCAATTGATGGCAAAATTCGGTGGAGGAAGTGAAGAAGCAAAAGAATATGCAGAAATGGTAGAAAATCTTGACGGATTAAAAGTTTTCACTACAGAAAGTAAAGCAATTGCATTAGATATGCAAAGTACAGTAAAGTCATATTTAAAATCTTCAAAATTAGAAGAACTTTTTAGAGTTGATGATAAAGAAGCGAATGTGAGGATTTATGTAAAGGAAGGAAAAGATGACGACCATGTAAAAGAAATGCTAATGTTTGTAAACGGTATCGGAAAACATATGGAAGGAAGCGATTTAGGACGTAATGCAGAAGCAGTAATATTATCACTTACAGGAGATATAGATTTAAATAAGATTGGTGAATTAACCGAAAAATTTAATATCCAAGGTGCAGAGCACTTAAATAAATCAAAGAAGTAAATTAATTAAAAACTCTCGAATTTTTCGAGAGTTTTTTTAACCAACTAATATCAAATTACGATGAAAAAATATATGAAACACTTTGGGTTATTGGTATTAATAACTTTGCTTATGGTTTCTTGTGACAGCAATCCAACTTTGCAAAAATATTATGTTGACAGCAATGAAAACAATGACTTTATTTCAGTAGATATTCCAGCAAGTCTATTGAGTCTTAAAAACGAAAATACTTCAGCAGAAGTAAAAGAAACATTAAAATCTATAAAGAAAGTGAACTTTTTAGGATTTCAATTAAAGGATAGCAATAAAGCAGAATTTAAAATTGAAAAACAAAAAGTCAAGGAGATTTTAAAGAACCCTAAATACCAAGAATTATTTTCTATGGGAGGTAAGCAGTCTGTTTCAGTTAAGTTTTTGGGTGAAGAAGATGCAATTGATGAAATCATCGTTTACGGTTCTGACAAAGACAAGGGATTTGCCTTAGTACGTATTTTAGGAAACAAAATGGATCCTTCAAAAATGATGGCATTAGCAGAAGAATTAGACTTTGAAGGAGAAAATGGTTCTATGAAACAAATTGAATCATTTATGAAGAATATGAATTAATTACAGAATTTTCTGTATTTTTAAAGGCGCTTTGAGATAATCAAAGCGCCTTTTTAACTTTATGTTAACGAGTACTCAAGTTTGAAAACATATTTTTGCATCAACAAAATTATAGCCCTTTTATGAATATCAAAAGATTAATACTCTCACTTATTTTATGTTTCCCCTTTATTACTAATGCACAATCAAGTAATTACAAAAGCGAACGGACTAAAATAAATAATTTAGTACATACTAAATTAGATGTGAAGTTTGATATTCCTAATAGTTTGTTATTTGGTGAAGCATGGATAACACTTACACCACATTTTAATCCGACATCAAAAGTTGCGCTAGACGCAAAAGGAATGTTGATTCAGCAAGTAACCATAAATGGAGTGAAGGCACCTTATAATTACTTTGAAAACAAAGAATTAAACATTGATTTAGACAGAACATATAAAAAAGGTGAGGAGTTCACTGTATATATAAAATACACTTCACAACCAGAAAAGATTAAAAAAATGGGGTTAGCCAATCAAAAAGGGCTTTATTTTATTGATCCAAGGGATTTAGATAGCGAGAAGCCAACACAAATTTGGACAGAAGGTGAACCAGAACTTAATAGTATTTGGTTTCCAACCATTGATAGTCCTAATCAAAAATCTACGCAAGAAATAAGTATGACTGTTCCCAAGAAATTTGTAACACTTTCTAACGGAACACTTGTCAATCAAAAAGAAAATACAGACAACACAAGAACTGATACTTGGAAGCAAAAACAAAAACACGCTCCATATTTGTTTTTTATGGCTGCTGGTGAGTTCAGTATTGTAAAAGATACATGGAAAGGAAAACCAGTTGAATATTACGTAGAAAAAGAACATGAAAATGTTGCAAGAGATATTTTTGGAAAAACACCTAGAATGCTTCAGTTTTTTGAAGATTTACTTGGTGTTGAATATCCTTGGGACAAATACAGCCAAATTGTTGTAAGAGACTATATTAGTGGCGCTATGGAGAACACAACTGCAGTTACTCATGGCACAAGCGCTTATCAAGAAAAAGGAGCATTGATTGATGAAAACACGCAAGAGTCAACAATTGCACATGAAGTGATTCATCATTGGTTTGGTAATTTGGTGACTGCAGAAAGTTGGCCAAATCTTACTATGAATGAGGCATTTGCGAACTATGCTGAGTATTTATGGTATGAACATGAGTATGGAAAAGACTTTGCAGATGATTATTTATTGGAGACAAACAAACGTTATTTTAGAGGAGATGCAAATGAAAAGAAAAATTTAATTCGTTTTAATCACGATGCTACTGTCGATATGTTTGACTCAGTTACCTATGAAAAAGGTGGTGCAATTTTGCATATGCTTCGTAATTACTTAGGTGACGCTGTTTTTTTTGGAGGATTAAATAAATATTTGACTGATAATAAATTCGGAACAGGAGAAGCACACCAATTAAGATTGGCTATGGAAAGTGTGAGTGGTAAAGACTTAAATTGGTTTTTTAATCAATGGTTTTTCGGTAAAGGACATCCGAAATTAAGAATCGTGCAACAACTTGGTGCATTTGAACAGAAAGTAACGATTGATGTTATTCAAACTGAAAACGTGTTTAATTTTCCGTTAGCGATAGATGTTTATGAAGCAAACGGAAAAGCATCACACCAAGTATGGGTAAATAGTCAAAATCGTTCGTTTGAGTTTCCATTAAGTTCGAAATTAAAAGCAGTAGTTGTTGATCCGACAGGAACTTTATTGTCTGAAATCACACATGATAAAACATTAGAAGAGTGGATTTATCAATACGGAAATGCTAAAAATTATTTGAGCAGAAGAAAAGCACTTGAATATATTGCAAAGAATCAAAATGATGCTAAAGCCTTTAAATCAATGGCAAAAGCATTAAAAGACAGTTCTTTTAAATTGAGAATTTTTGCTATAGAAAATTTAGACTTAAAAAATAAATACTCAAAAGGTGATGCAATTAAAACTTTAGAAAACCTTGCTAAAAATGATGAGAAAACCCTTGTTAGAGCAGCGGCAAATGTTACGTTGGCAAAATTGGTAGATCCAAAATACGTACCTCATTTTGTAAAAGCGATGGATAGTCAGTCTTATAAGGTTATAGAAAGTGCCGTAATAGCATTATATCAATTAGATAGACAGAATACGCTTCAAAAGGTGGATGCGTTACCTGAAAACGTTAAAGAAAATCTTTCTGAAGTACTGACAGATTACTATTTAGAGAATAGAGATGACAAGTACATGGTCTATATTTCTAAATTCTTAATTAGAAACTTATTTTTCTCACAAGATCCAAAAAAAGCAAATACCTATAAAAGTGCTTTTCAATGGATTGCTGCAAGCGATAACAAAGAAGCAATTGGTAATTTGGTAAATAGTCTTGTAGATGGTGGAATAGAATATAAAAAGTTTGGTGGAGATATTGCTGCAACCAATTTTTTACGCCAAATGGTTGATTTACAAAGAAAAACAACCAACAGTAATAAAAAAGAATTGGAACTTGTGATAAGAACAGGAATGGCGAAGTTGTTGGAGTAATTAATATACTAAATGTTTTTTATGAGATTAATTAAATTTTTCTTTCTTACTTTAGTTCTAATAACAATTTTAACTTATATAATTGGATTTTTTCTTTTTGAAGAATTTAGTACTAGTCATATGGTAGTTGAAATGGGATTTGTAATAGCAATTCCAGTATGTTTAGTGAATTCAATATTCTTATATTTCACTAAAAATATAAATCGAAAACAGGTGAAATGGCTAGTTTCATATTTACCTATTATATTACTGATAATATTTTTAATTTTTATTCCATTGAATACAGCATATACTCCTTTAGTTATGATTTTGAGTATGTTAATTTCAAACACTATTTGGAATTTAACTTAATACTAGTTTTATTATCATCAACTTAAGCAATAAAAATCAAAACTTCTTAAAGTCTTAATTAAATTAGAATTCTGCTTAATCATTTTTAATAACCTACCTTTCGCACATGACTATAAAACAATAATTAGATGCGTGAAAGTACTATAAATTCAGAAGATATAATTCAGGTGATTGTTGGTGCTTCTGCATTAGCCGTTCCTGTGGCTTTCTCAGAAGAATCGTGGAGACTTAGTGAAACACTACCAATATTAAATGTCTTCCTGCTTCTGTTTTTGTCATTATTGTTCGTTGGTTTGTATTCAATACAAGGAATTTTTCAAGGAAACATTAAACATCGTATTTATGACTTAATTCTTCGTGTTATTGTTGATTATTGCGTTACCTTGATTGTTGTTTTTATTATTTTGCTTGCACTTAACAGAATGCCATTCGAAGAGCCGTTAATTGCATTAAAAAGAGTTATATTACTTTCTTTTCCTGCATCTATGGGAGCAGTAATTGTTGATGGATTTGATAAAGAATAATTAGAACTTTATATAAACCGCCTTTAAATCAAGGTTTAAAACTCTTAAAAGTCCCATTTTTATAAAAAATGATGATTTTATCAATAGTTGCATCTTTTGATATTCCATTTAGGTTTTCAATATCATTTTCTTGAAATAGAGTAGGAGCAGAAACTTCTACTTTTTCTTCTTTCGGAAAAACACCTTTTCCATTTAACAACCAATACAATTCTACTTCAGGATATTTCTCTAAAATTTTTAACACAAAATCTAAACTTGGTCTGTTTCTTCCAGACAATAAATGCGAAATACTTGAACGTTGTATCTCTATAGATTCTGCCAAAGCAGTTGCTGTTAAATCATAAAAAGCCATCATTTTTTTTAGTCGCTCAGCGAATTCTAAATTGTTTACCATTGTAACAAGTTGTATTGTGTTACAAAAGTAAACTATCGCTAAATCATATCCAAACACTATTTAATAGTTATTATTTATGTAAAATTAATTATTTAGGTAAAGACATTTAAATAATTAAAAAAGAACATATTAGGTGTTTAGTATAAACAAAACTTATATAGCATTTGATTATATTTAGTTGATTGGTGTCCGTTACAATGAGCACATGAAATATGAACCAAAAATTAAGTTAGTTTCATTACAACTGTAAACTCTCGAATGTTTATTTTTGTAAAATGCAATCAATCAATTTGGATAAACTTGAACAATGGTATGCTGTTAATTTTGAATCAAAATTAACAGGGTTACAAATTGTATTGGATGATATTCAACCATTGATTAAAAGTTTGAATTCAAAATTTGAAGTCAATTTAGAAGGAACTTCAGAGAACGAAAATCCTATTTACAGGATTTCTATCGGAAATGGTAAAAAGCGCGTCTTAATTTGGTCGCAAATGCACGGAAACGAGAGTACAGGAACAAAAGCAGTCTTTGATTTATTCAAATTTTTTACTGATCCTGGCGAATTATCAACAATAAGAGAGCAAATACTAAATAATTGCACACTTATTTTTATTCCGATGTTAAATCCTGATGGTGCGATAAATTATACGCGTGAAAATGCACAAGACATTGATTTAAATAGAGATGCAGTTGATAGGAAAGCAAAAGAAAGTCAGTTGTTAAGAATAGTATTAGATGAATTTCAACCACATTTTTGTTTTAATTTACATGATCAACGCACAATTTTTAATGTTGAAGGAACTAAAAATCCGGCAACAATATCTTTTTTAGCACCATCTGAAGATAAAAAAAGGGCAATTACTAAAGGAAGAACCGAAACTATGGCTGTGATAGTTGCTATGAATAAACTGCTGCAAAAGGTGATTCCAAATCATGTTGGTAGATATACAGACGAGTTTTATCCTACAGCAACAGGCGATAACTTCCAGAAGTTAGGTCACAATACTATTTTGATTGAAGCAGGACATTTCCCTGAAGATTACAAGCGTGAAATAACATGTAAGTATAATTTTTACGCATTGCTTCAAGGCTTGTATTGTATAGCAACTAATGATATTTATGATGATTATAAAGGATATTTTGACATACCAAATAATGATAAAAAATTCTTTGATATAATTTACAGAAATGCCAAAATAATAGATGATTCTGGCGATCGAATAGTAGATGTTGGTGTGTTTATAAAATATAGAATGTCATCCGATAATAAGTTTGAAGCGTATGAGTCTGTTGAAAGAATTGATAATTTAGATGAATTCCTTGCTCATAAGGAAATAAATTTGAATAAAAACCCACTTAATCTTTGATTTACTGAGAATTTAACAATGAATATCAATGTTTTTCAAAAAATTTGCAGTAAATTTGCATTTAATTGAAAAAGTACATAATTGCCATGAAGAAATTTACTTTAGACGAAATTGACCATCAAATACTAGATATCCTTATTGATAATGCTAGAACACCATTTACTGATATTGCAAAGAAACTAGTTGTTTCTGCAGGCACAATACATGTTCGCGTTAAAAAAATGGAAGAAGAAGGAATTATTAAGGGCTCTACCTTAACTATTGATTATGAGAAAATGAATTATTCATTTATAGCTCATATTGGTATTTTCTTAGAAAAAACATCTCGCACAAAGGAGGTTATTGAAGAATTACGAAAAATCGCTAATATTACAGTTGCTTATGTCACTGCAGGTCAATATAATATCTTCTGTAAAATAAGAGCAAAAGATACTAATCATGCAAAGGAAATTATCTTTAAGATAGATGAGATTGATGGTGTTGCACGTACAGAAACTATGATATCACTTGAAGAAAGCATTAATGATAAAAAGAGATTGATGCACTCTGTTTTTAGAGAATTTTAGAAATATTCAATTTATAAAAATACAAGTCTTCATCATTTTTTGATGAAGATTTTTTTATGTTCTCCTTTTTTTTGCAGTATATTTAACAAATTTTAAAACACACGTTATCATTACATATAAAAAACATAATTTAACTGACAGTCAGTTAATTAGTCTATTCAAATCATTACTTAAACCAAGAATGATTGAAGAAAAAATGTTGGTACTTTTACGTCAAGGTAAGATTTCAAAATGGTTTTCAGGAATTGGTCAAGAAGCAATTTCTGTTGGAGTAACTACTGCGTTGGAAAAAGATGAATATATTTTACCAATGCATCGAAATTTAGGAGTTTTTACAACACGTGAAATTCCGTTAAGTAGGCTGTTTAGTCAATGGCAAGGTAAGCGAAATGGTTTTACAAAAGGTAGAGATCGTTCGTTTCATTTTGGTACACAGGAGTTTAATATTGTTGGAATGATTTCACATCTTGGCCCGCAATTAGGAGTGGCAGATGGTATTGCACTTGCCAATAAATTAAAGAAAAACGGGAAAGTTACTGCTGTTTTTTCTGGTGAAGGAGGAACTAGTGAAGGTGATTTTCATGAAGCTTTGAATATTGCTTCTGTTTGGAATTTACCCGTACTTTTTTGTATAGAAAATAACGGTTATGGATTGTCAACACCAAGCACTCAACAATTTGCAAATCAAGATGTTGCAGATAAAGGAGTTGGTTATGGAATGGAAAGTCATATTATTGATGGTAATAATATTATAGAAGTTTACACGAAAGTTTTAGAGTTGGTAAAAGAGGTTCGTGAAAATCCAAGACCAATATTACTTGAGTTTAAGACTTTTAGAATGAGAGGTCATGAAGAAGCAAGTGGTATCAAATATGTTCCAAAAGAATTGACTGAAGAATGGGCACATAAAGATCCTATTAAGAATTTCCAAAAATATTTATTAGATAAAAAATTAATTACTCTTGATGAAATATTGGTTATCAAGAAAGGATATAGTAAAGAAATTGATACCAATTTAAAAATAGCTTTTGCAGAAGAACCAATAGAATCTACAGTAGAAGATGAGTTGAATGATGTTTTTCAAGAGTTTGATTATGAGGAAGTAAAACCTTCAGAAAAGAAAAGTAATATACGATTGGTTGATGCAATTTCTGTTGGATTAAAACAATCAATGGAGAAATATGATAATTTAATTATCATGGGACAAGACATTGCTGAATATGGTGGTGTTTTTAAAATCACAGAAGGTTTTTTAGAGCAATTTGGAGAAGATAGAATTAGAAATACACCTATTTGTGAATCAGGAATTATAGAAACAGCCTATGGTTTGTCTATCAACGGTTATAAAAGTGTTGTTGAATTACAGTTTTCAGATTTTGTAACTTCAGGTTTTAATCCTGTTGTAAATCTTTTGGCAAAATCAAATTATCGTTGGCAGCAAAATGCTGATGTTGTATTGCGTATGCCTTGTGGAGCTGACGTTCAGGCAGGACCATTTCACAGTCAAACAAACGAAGCATGGTTTACTCATACACCAGGATTAAAGGTTGTATATCCAGCATTTCCACAAGATGCAAAAGGATTATTGGCAACTTCGATTGAAGATCCAAATCCAGTATTGTTTTTTGAACATAAAGCATTGTATCGTTCTGTTTACCAAGATGTTTCGGATGATTACTTTACGATTCCTTTTGGAAAAGCAAACTTGTTAAAAGAAGGAGATAAAGTAACGATTATTTCATACGGAGCAGGAATTCATTGGGCTTTAGCAACGCTAGAGAATAAATCAGTTTCAGCTGATTTGATTGATTTACGAACACTGCAACCTTTAGATACAGATGCTATCTATAAATCTGTTAAAAAGACAGGAAAAGTAATTATTTTGCAAGAAGACAGTCAGTTTGGCGGAATCGCTTCTGATTTATCAGCATTGATAACCGAAAATTGTTTTGAGTCTTTAGATGCGCCTGTAAAGCGTTGCACGAGTATTGAAACGCCTATTCCGTTTGCAAAAAACTTGGAATTTAATTATTTATCTAAAAATAAATTTGAGTCAGACTTAAATGAATTACTAGATTATTAAATATGTATGAGCACTTTTTTCAATGTCCACATTGTTGGGAACAAATCTCTTTTTTGTTAGATTCTTCGGTAAATAATCTTGAATATATAGAAGATTGCGAAGTGTGTTGTAACCCAATAGAAGTAAATGCTTCTTTTGAAAATAATGAATTACAAAACTTTAATATGTCTGATATAGGACAGTAAATAAGCCAAAAGTGACTTTTTACTTTTTTTTGAGTCTAAATAGTAGTAGACACAATAAAAAGAAATGAAAAATATAACTTCACAACAAGAACAAAAAATAGCAATTGCTCTATTTATTTTAATCCCAATCGTGGTCTCAATTCCATTGGTAATGTTTTTGTTTAATTTTTTTTACTAAAAAAATCCCTAAAATTTACTTTAGGACTTGAACTTAATCGTTTAGTTTTTTTATGAAAGCCAGCCTTTTGTAGTCACACTTTTTGAGTACCAGACTAAGTAAAACCCAATAACAAGTACCATAATTGGCATTACTGCACTTCCAGGACCGTAAACATCCATAGAGTTACTGATAAAAAAGTTATAATACATCTGCACTAAAATTCCGATTAAAGAAATTATTAGAACAGTTGTTGCTAATTTTTTCCTTAGAACTAATAGTAAACATCCTAAGAATCCCGCAAAAACGGCTATTGCAAATGCAGATGTATACCAAACAGGAACATTTGCATAAAGTGCTTGTTCGTTTTCTGGTAATGCTGCAATTGCATCTTTACCCATATAAACATGACTTAAATAAGCCATGACTCCCATGGCATTCCATATTAATGCTATAATACTGATAACCCAAAAGGAAGTAGTCGGCTTGTTAATTGAATTTGACATAATAGTTTGATTTTAATTTAGTTAATAAGTTATAAATATAATAAAAATTATTTTTAATGATGTTTTATGAACCAAAATCAAACATAATATAGTTCAGAATTTGAGGGAGATATTGTTATAAATAAGGCGTATCTTTGCACTTTTAGAAAAGTAAACTATGTCGACATTTAAAGAACTTGGTATTCATCAAGATTATATAAAAGGATTAAAAGAGTTGGGAATTAATAAACCAACAGAAATTCAAGAAAGAGCAATTCCAACATTGCTAACTTCTAAAACTGATTTTATTGGTTTGGCTCAAACAGGAACTGGAAAAACCGCTGCTTATGGATTGCCAATTTTACATCACGTTGATGCTTCAAAACCAGTAATTCAAGCTTTAATTTTATCTCCTACAAGAGAATTGGTTCAGCAAATAAAAAAGCAATTATTTAAGTTTACTAAATATGTTGATGACAAAATTTTTGTTGAAGCCGTTTATGGTGGAGAAAAAATTGACAGACAAATTAAAGCATTAGAGCGAACAACACATGTTGTTGTTGCAACTCCTGGAAGATTGATTGATTTGATTGAAAGAGGAACAATAAACCTAAATCAAATTAAAACAGTAGTCCTAGATGAAGCAGATGAAATGCTGAGTATGGGCTTCAAATTAGATTTGAATAGAATATTAAAATACACAAACGGAACTCGAAACACTTGGTTGTTTTCTGCAACTTTTCCGGAAGAAATTCGACGAATAGTTAAGACATATATGTCTACAAGTGCTGTGAGAGTTGAAGTTGATAAAAATTCGCGTGTAAATCAAAATATCACACATTTATTTGTCAAAACGACACTTAAAGAAAAGACTGATACCTTAATTCGATTACTTGAAAGTAGAGGAGATGATAGAGGAATTATTTTTTGCAGAACAAAAGCAGGAACAAGAACTTTGGTAGAAGTGCTAAAAGAAGAAGGCTTTTCAGTAGATGGTTTAGAAGGAGATATGCAGCAAAAAGAGCGTGATAAAGTGATGCGAATGTTTAGAAAAAAAACCCTCGATATTCTTGTTTCAACTGATGTTTCAGCACGTGGAATTGATGTAAATAACCTCGGATTTATTATACATCATCAATTACCTGAGCAAATGGAATATTATACGCATAGAAGTGGTAGAACAGCAAGAGCAGGAAAAGCAGGATATTCTATTGCCTTAATTATTCCGAGTGATATGCATAAAATGCATGCAGTTCAAGAGCAATTGGGAATTAAAATGACAGAGACAAAAATATAAATCAACGATTGTCATTTCGACAGAATGAGGAATGACATTTAGAAATCAAATAAAAGTATAAATTATGGGATTGACAAACAACGACGTTTTTAAGAAGATTAGAGTAGCACATAAACTGCGTGATGACGATATGGTTAAAATTTTGGCATTAGTAGATTTTAAAGTTTCTAAGAGCGAAATAAATGCGATGTTTAGAAATGAAGATCATCCAAAATATATGGAATGTGGCGATCAGATTCTTCGTAATTTTTTAAACGGATTGATTATTCATTTACGTGGTCCAATGCCTAAGAAAGAAGATAAATAATGTTTAAACATTAAACCCATCAACTTCAATAACTTCTCCAGAATTCATAGTATCAAGTAGAACCTCACCAATTCTTGTACGAACCAATCTCAAAGTCGGAAATCCAACAACTGCAGTCATTTTTCTTACTTGTCTAAATTTACCTTCTCTCAAAGTAATAGAAACCCAACTTGTTGGACCATGACGTTCGTCACGTATTTTTTTACTTCGCTCCGGAAAGTCAGGAAACTCTTTTATTATTGATGCTTTGCAAGGTTTTGTTTGATATTTATCGCCTTCAAAACCTATTTCAACACCATTATTTAGCCTTTCTATAGCCTCTTCTGTTATAATTCCATCTACTTGTGCGTAATATTCTTTCTCTACTTTATTACTTCTAATATACTCACTTGTTTTTCCATCAGTAGTTAAAAAAAGTAAGCCTTCTGAAGTTTCGTCTAATCTTCCAATAGCCATTGTACCTTCAGGAAAAGAGTGTAACTCGCCTAATAATTTCTTGTTATTCCGTTTGGTTTGATTGTTTACAAACTGACTTAAATAACCATATGGTTTGTTAATTATATAGTGTTGATGCTGTAGTTTTTCGGTCAAAACATCTAATTTTTTTGATTGATAAAAGTTATTACCAACAATAGTTAATAATAATTTCTAAAATTAGCCATAAATACTTAATAAAGGGTGTATTTTTGCATATCATCAAAAAATAAAATAGTTGAAAGTTACCACTGCTGAATTAGAAGATAGGAAAACAGGGAAAGATTTATATGCATACCAAAAAGGTGCGATAAATAAGATTTTTACAGCATTTGAAGATGCTCCAGATGATTATCATTTGTTGTATCAACTTCCAACAGGTGGAGGAAAGACTGTTATTTTTTCAGAAATAGTAAGACAATATCTTAAGCATCACAAGAAAAGAGTTTTGGTAATGACGCATCGTGTGGAATTATGCAAGCAAACATCTAATATGCTTACAGAATTTGGTGTAGTGAATAAAGTAGTTGATAGTAAAGCAAATCTTGATGATCAAGATAATTATCAATGTTTTGTTGCAATGGTAGAGACCTTGAACAATCGTTTAACTGATGATAAACTTGATATTTCAGGTATTGGTCTTGTGATTATTGATGAGGCACATTACAATTCGTTTACCAAATTATTTAAGTTTTTTGAAAAATCTTTTATCCTTGGAGTTACTGCGACACCTTTGAGTTCGAATGTAAAACTTCCAATGAAAGACAATTATAATGAGTTAATTGCCGGAGAATCGATAGAATCTTTGATTGAAAATGAGTTTTTGGCAAGAGCTGAAACGTTTTCTTATAATGTTGGCTTAACCTCACTTGAGGTTGGTTCAAATGGAGATTATACGGTAAAATCATCAGAAGATTTATATACCAATAATGATATGCTTTCTAAACTTTTATATGCGTATGAAACGCATTCTAAAGGTAAGAAAACATTGATTTTTAATAACGGAATTAATACTTCTATCCACGTTTATGAAACTTTTAAGGCTGCAGGATATCCAATTGCACATCTAGACAATACAGTTTCTAAAAAAGATAGAGCTGCATTGTTAAAATGGTTTAAGAAAACTCCACATGCAATTATAACATCTGTAAGTATTCTTACTACTGGATTTGATGAGCCAACAATTGAAACCATTATATTGAATAGAGCAACAAAATCATTAGGTTTATATTATCAAATGGTAGGTCGTGGTTCAAGAATTTTAGATAAAAAGTCAAAATTTTCAATTATTGATTTAGGAAATAATCATCATCGTTTCGGTCCTTGGGGTGCAAATCTTGATTGGCAAAAAATATTTAGGTCTCCAGATTACTATGTGGACCGATTATTGAATGATGAAGAATTAGAAAGTAATTTTAAATATGAAATGCCTTCAGAAATGAGAGAACAATTCTCTAATTCTGAAGAAGTATATTTTGATATAAAAGAAACATATATTAGTTCTATTGCAAAAGGAGAATCGTCAAAAGTTGTTTTAGAAAAGTCATTAAAACAACATGCTAAAATATGTATAGAAAACAGTGAAGATGTATACGATGCGTTGGCGTTAGCAAAATTACTTGGAGATGATATAAATCATAGAATTGATAGATATAGTAAATGTATTTGTAGAAGTACACATAATTTTATTGATTGGTTAAATGATGATTATCGTAAAAAATTACGTGTATATCTAAACGAAAACTTTGATAGAGATTTTGAAGAAATCCATGGAAGACCTCCAGAAGAGTAAGATTTTATATTCTCAAAAGAATTTTATATCTTGCAAACAAAGAAAAAAGAATAATTTAAAAAACAGTATATTAGTATAATGGCAAAATCACAACAGACATTTAGTAAAAGTGAAAAAGAAAAAAAGCGTATTAAAAAGCGTGAGTTAAAAGCAAAGAAGAAAGAAGAACGTAAAGCAAACGCAGTAAAAGGTGGGAAGTTAGAAGATATGTTGGCCTATGTAGACCAATATGGACGTATTACAGATACGCCTCCAGATCCTGAAGATAAAATTGTAGTTGATGCAGAAGATATAGTTCTTGGAGTTCCTAGGAGAGAAGATTATGAAGCAGAAGACCCAACAAAACAAGGAAAAGTTTCCTTTTTTGATGACTCTAAAGGTTTCGGATTTATTCTTAACACAGTGACTCAAGAAAAGCATTTTGTTCATGTTAGTGGATTGATTGACGAGATTAAAGAAAATGACAATGTTTCTTTTGAATTAGAAAAAGGATTAAGAGGAATGAATGCTGTAAAAGTTAAGAAAGTATAAGATTAACAATTGCTATGTTTAAATATATTTTTTTCTTCGCCTTTATATTAGTTTCTTTTGAGGTGTATTCTCAAAAAATATCAGTTCCAGAAGGATTTGAATTGGTTAGTTTAGATGGTAAAGACGCTTTAATGAACTTGGAAACAGCTGAGATAAAGTTAATAAACCCTAAAGGTAAAACTGTTGAGTCTTTAGAAAAAGAAGTTGTAACTTCTACTTCAGGTAAAATACATATTGTTGAAAAAGGAGAGACTTTATACCAAATAGCAAGACTTTATAATACTTCTGTTAGTGAGATTTATGATTTAAATAATAAATCGGATAGTGCACTCTCTATAGGTCAAGAAATAATTATTAGTAAAGATTCTAAGACAAGTATTAATAACAAAGATAGTCACATTGTAGAAAAAGGAGAAACGTTATATAGATTGTCAAAAAAATATAATGTCAGTGTTCCAAAATTAAAAGAACTAAACCAACTCATCGATAATACAATTGCAGTTGGTCAAAAAATAAGTCTAAAATAAAGTATATCGATAATTATAAAAAAAGGAAGTTCAAATCTTTGAACTTCCTTTTTTTATGTTAAATTTTCAGATAAAACTTCAATAAATTGTAATTTTATACAGTAATTTTTATTTAAAAAATGAACCGCTTTTATTTATATATAATTTTACTATTTCCCTTGTTGAGTATTTCTCAGAACATTCAGGTAGATAGTCAATTACTTACTGCACAAGAACTTATAGAAGATGTCCTAATAGATAGCGATTGCATAGAAAATATTATTGTTACAAATGTTGTTGGTGGAAACTTTAATGGAACAGATCAAAGTTATGGTTTTTTTGATGCTTCAGGAACAACATTTCCTTTTCAAAGTGGAATTGTACTTAGCACAGGAAGGCTTGAAAACGCAGAAGGTCCAAATACAACCTTGAGTGATGATGATGCTCCAAATTGGTTAGGAGATAGCGATTTAGAGGAAGTTTTAAACGAATCAAATACTATTAACGCTACAATTTTAGAGTTTGATTTTACTGCAACAGTCACTTCACAAATAAGTTTCAATTATATTTTTGCTTCTGAAGAATATCAAGAAGGAGATCCTAACACATGTGAATTTTCAGATTTATTCGGGTTTTTAATTCGTCCAGTTTCAGCAACTCAATATGACAATATTGCATTGGTGCCAAACACAAATACACCTGTAAAAGTTACAACAGTACATCCAGAAATTCCTGGAGGATGTCAAGCGGAAAACGAAACATACTTTGAGAGTTTTAATGGTTCAGTATCTCCAATTAATTTTAATGGGCAAACAACTGTTTTAACAGCAACATCAGACGTTACCGCTGGAGAAACATATCATGTAAAGTTGGTAATTGCTGATGAACAAAATTTTAGATTTGACTCCGCAGTATTTCTTGAAGCAGGAAGTTTTCAATTATCTACAAATTTAGGAGAAAACAGGTTGCTATCAACCAACAATCCACTTTGTGGAAATGAAACTATAGAATTAGATGTTACAGAATTCGGAGCAATTGGATATCAATGGTTTAGAAATGGCATTCTTGTTAGTACAAATCCAATGTATACAGTTGTAGATGCAGCAACATATACAGTTGAAATAACTTTAGGGAACAACTGTATTTCTTATGGTGAATTAATTGCAGAGTATAGCACGAATCCCATCGTTTTTGACACAGAAATTATTGAATGCGATTTTGATCAAGATGGAATAACGTTTTACAACTTATTTGATGCTCAGGATAATATTACAAATAGTGATACAGCATTAACGATTGTAAATTTCTTTGAAGATGAAAACAATGCAATTTTAAATAATAATTTGTTTATACCTAATCCAACTAGTTATGAGAACACTATATTATCACAAACTGTTTACGCTAGAGTTGAAACACCAGCAGGATGCTATAACATTGCTGAAGTAGAATTAAACATTTCAAATAATACAGTAAATATTTCACCTTTTGATCAATGTGATGGAGGTGATGTTGATGGATTTACATTTTTTGATTTAGATGATATAACTTTAACTTTTGATAGTCAAATACCTACAAATGCAAATGTTACTTACTATGAAACAGAACAAAACGCAATAGATGAAACGCCAAGTTTAACTTCGCCTTTTGAAAACACAACTATTGATTCTCAAATAATATATATTAAAATTACTACAGATACTGAATGCTTTGCAATAGGAACGGTAGTTTTAAATGTGCTAGAAACTCCAATTTTAGCAAATGACTCACAAGAATATTACTGTACCGATATTTTTCCATCAACAATTAGAATTAATTCAGAAGTAAAAAATAGTTCAACAATTGGTTATGCATATAGTTGGTTATTTAACTCAATCAATACATCAGTAAATACATCTTATATTGATATAAATACGTCAGGAATTTATACTGTTATAGTAACTGCTCCAAATGGCTGTTCTGCTACTAGAACAATTACTGTTACAGATTCTAGTACTGCAACAATAGAGAATGTGACTATAGAAGATGGAACGTATAATAATACCGTAACTATTGATGTTACTGGTGATGGCGATTATGTTTATACTTTAGATGATCCTTTTGGTGATTATCAAGAAAGTAATATTATAATGAATGTTCTGCCAGGTTTTCATACCGTTTATGTGCAAGATTTGAATGGATGTAGAATTACATCACAACTAATTTCTGTATTAGGATTTCCAAGATATTTCACCCCAAATAACGATGGTATACACGATACTTGGCAGGCTTTAGGTGTAGATTCACAGTTTAATCAAGGAATAGACCTTAAAATATTTGATCGCTACGGAAAAATAATAACACAGTTCAACCATTTAAGTGATGGATGGGATGGAAGATATAATGGAGAAAAATTACCTTCAAGTGATTATTGGTTTGTAGCAACTCTTACTGATGGTCGTGTGTTTCGAGGACATTTTACGTTGAAACGATAGTTTATTCTTCCAATTTCAATATTTCTGTCGTTCGTTTTCGAGTAGATTTACACAGTTCAACATCAGTAATTAAGGAGTTTCCATATGTTGGAATCATTTCCTTTATTCTTGCTTGAGATTCTTCCGTAGCAATCAATTTAGGAAAGCATTTTTCAATCAATTCTAGCATTATACTGACCGATGTTGAGGCTCCAGGAGAAGCACCAAGCAAGGCAGCAAGTGTCTTTTCTTTATCTGTAACTATTTCTGTCCCAAATCTTAATACACCACCTTCTTTTTCGTCCTTTTTAATAATTTGTACACGTTGACCGGCAATTGCCAATTCCCAATCTTCAAATTTTGCTTCAGGATAATACTTTTGTAACATTTCAAAACGTTCTTCTGGAGATTGTGTTACTTGTTTAATCAAATATTTTGTTAGATGAAAATTTTTAATTCCTGCTTTTATCATAGGCCAAATATTATCAACTTCAAGAGATAAAGGTAAATCAAGATAGGAACCGTTTTTCAAAAATTTTGTCGAAAACCCAGCATAAGGGCCAAAGAGTAACGAACGTTTGCCGTCTAAC